>CAZKIT010000027.1:0-14640 GCA_964552905.1 uncultured Spirochaetaceae bacterium | reverse complement strand
CTAAAGGATTAATTCTAATTATAACTAGCCTACATCTTATCTTCAGGTTCAGAAGAGAAAGAAGTTTTCTGTTGTCTGCACCTTGAATCAGACCTGTCCGGACAGAGGATTTCTTTTGACGGGGAGCATGAACACCGTCTATATTCAATCTATGCGTGCTGAATCTGATGGCACCAGGAGATAAGGAGAGGGATATGGAATACAACCTTGAAAGATTCAGAAAAGCCCAGAGCCATGAATATGAAACGGCTCTTCAGGAGATAAGGAACGGCAGGAAAGAGTCTCACTGGATCTGGTACATATTCCCGCAGCTGAAGGAACTGGGATACAGTTCGACAGCAAAGTACTACGGTCTTGACGGCAGAGGAGAGGCCAAAGCTTATATTGAGGATGACGTCCTGAGAGGAAGACTTATCGAGATATCAGAGGCACTGCTCTCTATCGATTCCTCAGACCCCCTGGAGGTGATGGGCTATCCTGATAACCTGAAACTCAGGTCTTGTATGACATTGTTCGCTGTTGTCTCTCCTGAAACCGATGTGTTCAGTAAGGTTCTTGATAAGTTCTTCTCGGGAGAGAAGGACGAGAAGACAGTTGCTCTTCTAAGGAAAGCCTGAAATTCAGTCTACAGTTGTTTGCAATTTGTAATCAACTGAAAGCCGTTGTTGTCAGAAAATTGATTTAAATGTCTACATCTTCTTATATAATTTCTTGAATTCAAAGCAATAGCTCTGTTTATCTCTAGCCTACGTTCTCTTGCCGCCGACTTTGCTTCCGGCTTGCAGGGCCGTAACCTGTTTTCTCCGCTTTTCTCCCTCTGCTGTACGAACATTATGATACTATTTTTAGTAACAAATGGAATTTTTCTGTGACATAGCCATGGCTTTTACTGTTAACATAACGGAGTTATTCCTTTTAGGGGCGGTCATACATGGAAAAGAAAGCAAGCAAATTCTCGGGACAGATAGGTTTTGTCCTTGCCGCTGCAGGAAGTGCAGTCGGAGTCGGTAATCTCTGGAGGTTTCCATACCTCGCGGCAAAGGACGGAGGAGGCCTTTTCCTTCTCATCTACCTCATCCTTGTCCTGACATTCGGCTTCACACTTCTCACGTCAGACATTGCAATCGGAAGGAGAACAGGAAAGAGCGCCATCAACGCCTACGAGACAATGAGGCCCAGATGGAAATTTCTCGGAATCCTGACTTTTCTCGTTCCCGTCATAATCATGACATACTATGCCGTAATCGGCGGCTGGATAACCAAATACACCGTCGTCTATCTCACGGGAAACGCATCCGAGGCTGCTGAAGACGGTTATTTCACGTCCTTCATCACATCTCCTGTCGCATCGGTTGTCTACGCACTCCTCTTCATGGGAGCCACTGCATATATAGTATATAAAGGTGTAGAAGGAGGAATCGAAAAGGTATCGAAATACATGATGCCGATTCTTCTTGTCCTCGTTGTTGTCATTGCAGTGTTCTCACTTACGTTGAAGAACACTGACGGAAACGGAGAACTGAGAACAGGACTCCAGGGCTTCATATACTACATCACTCCCCACTTCGAGGGACTGACTGTAGGCCGTTTTCTCCAGATACTTCTCGATTCAATGAGCCAGCTCTTCTTCTCGCTCAGCGTATCAATGGGAATAATGATTACATACGGATCGTACATGAAGAGCGACGTCAATCTCGGCCGATCCGTCAACCAGGTTGAAATCTTCGACACTGGCGTTGCCCTCATCGCAGGTGCGATGATAATACCGGCAGTCTACGTATTTTCCGGAACGGAGGGTATGAGCGCAGGACCGAGTCTGATGTTCATATCCCTGCCGAAGGTATTCGCGGCAATGGGCAAAGCAGGCATCTTCGTGGGCCTTCTGTTCTTCGTCACGGCAATCTTCGCAACACTCACTTCATGTATTTCTGTTCTTGAATCCATTGTTGCGAACTGCATGGAAATCTTCCACACGGAGAGAAAGAAGACCGTCATCATCCTCTCGGCAATCTATCTTGCAGCTTCAGCCGTCATAGCTCTCGGCTACAGCATATTCTACGTTGAAGTGAAGCTTCCGAACGGAACAACGGGACAGCTTCTGGATATCATGGACTACGTCAGCAATAACGTCATGATGCCGTTCATAGCTCTGCTTTCGACAGTTCTCATCGGCTGGATAATGACTCCGGACTATGTCATCGACGAAGTACAGCATAACGGAGAAAACTTCAGAAGAAAGAAACTCTACCGCATAATGATAAAGTTCGTTGCCCCTGTAATGATGCTCATCCTATTCCTGCAGTCGACTGGCATACTGTCATAGGCCTGTCCCGGAACGGGGAATTGTCTATGGAAAGACTTAGAAATTAAAAATCCCTCTTTGAACAAAAGAGGGTTAGTTAATATCATTAACAAAAGTATATTCTCAGATATTCAGCTTTTTTCTTTCTTCTTTCAGCTTATTTAGGAGATTTCTCCTGAATTCCAGAAGTATTTTCTGAACCTCTTCACTCCTGTAGTCACTATACGTCCACGGGAATGAGACAAAGCCGTGATTCTGATAAATCAGAGTCACTTCTGCAAAGAGTGAGGAACCAATTGCGATGCGGTGGGAACGGTTCTTGGTCGTTGCCAAAATGACATTGGCGGAGCTCATCGTTCCCGGATCGAGATTGATCTTTCTCTTTCCGTCCTCTTCCCATTCCTTCTCGAGCCTGTTCGTGAACAGCTTGGCCCCCCTGAGCTCGTCAGGAGTCACGAGGTTTCTGAAAGATATGAAGAACCTCTCTATACCCTCCCCCATCTCCGGGACATAATAGTCCGTAAATGAGAATGGTATCGAGGGAGATATTACATCTATAGGACCGAACTTATCCTCCAGTTCCTTTCTTAGTCTGTCGGGAAACCCTCTTGTTGTCAGCACGCCCGAGAAAAGGAGAACGCGCTCGTATTCCTTCTCTTCCATCAGTTCAGCCCGTTCTCATAGACACCGAGCACCCTGAAGCTCTCGGCGGTCTTCTTTATCTCGTCGCAGATTTCACCGAACTTCGAATAGTCCGGAACAAGCACGTCCACATAGAATGTGTATTCCCACGGCTTACCCTGGATGGGTCTGCTCTCGAGCTTCTGCATGTTGAGTCCCTTCTGGTAGAATACCTCGAGGACCTTCATGAGAGAGCCCGGCTCGTCTGATACACTGAATAGCATAGAAGCCTTCTCCCTCTTCCTCATGGCAAGAGGCCCCTTCTCGGCATTCTCCTCTCTCGTCATTATGTAGAAACGGGTATAGTTGCTGGGGTTGGTCTCTATCGACTGATGGATGATTGCCATTTTGTTGTAGAGAGCGGCGGGAGCGCCTGCTATGGCAGCTGCGCTTCTGTCTCCGCTTTCCCTGACGAATGCGACGGCTCCGGCAGTATCGAAGAACGGGATGATTTCTGCATCGGGGAAGTGCTTCTCGAGGAATTCCTTGCACTGTGCAAGTGCCTGCGGATGGGAGTAGATCTTCTTTATCTCCTCTTCCTTCACGCCGGGGAAACCTATGAGGTTATGTACGACCCTGACCTGTGTCTCGCCGACAACTGTGAGCTCGCTGTGTATCTTGATGAGGTCAAGAGGATCGTAGACGGCACCGCCGAGTGCGTTCTCGATAGGAATGACGCCGAATGTTGCCGAGCTGTCGGAGATGGCATCGAACGTGTCCTTGAATGAGTGGCATGGAAGAACCTTGACGTCTTCGGAGAAGAATCTCCTTGCGGCAAGCTCACTGAAGGCTCCTCTCTCTCCCTGGAATGCCACGACGGGTTCCTTTATCTCGCCTGTTGTCTCCTTTGTCGCCGAAGCATCCGTGATGGATGAGGGAATACGGCGTGGAATCTTCTCGAGTGTCTTTCCGATGACGGGAGCAATTGCCTGAATATCTCTCATGAGCTTCTCGAACTGCTCGGGATAGAGTGACTGCGGTCCGTCGGAGAGCGCCTTCTCGGGATGGTTATGTACTTCGACTTCGATTCCCGAAGCGCCCGATACGAGGAGCGCAAGGCTCATCGGAGATACCATATCCCTGATTCCCGTTGCATGTGACGGGTCTCCGATTACAGGAAGATGGCTGAGCTTGTGGACAGCAGGGATGGCAGAGCAGTCGAGCGTGTTCCTCGTCATCTTCTCGAATGTCCTTATACCTCTCTCGCAGAGGATTACCTTGTCCGTTCCGCTCGACATGAGGTATTCGGCAGCCATGAGCCACTCTTCAATCGTTGCGGCAAGACCGCGCTTGAGTAGAACAGGCATGCCCTTCTTTCCGACAGCCTTCAGAAGCTCGAAGTTCTGCATGTTTCTCGCGCCGATCTGCATTATGTCGACGTATTCCGCCATGAGGTCGACGTCAGTCGGAGAGACGACTTCGGAGACAACAGGCATGTCGAATGCATCGCCTGCGGTCCTCAAAAGCTTGAGGCCCTCCTCTCCGAGGCCCTGGAATGAATATGGCGAAGTGCGCGGTTTGAAGGCACCGCCGCGGAGGATAACGGCTCCTGCTTCCCTTACCTTCTCGGCTATCGTCATTATCTGGTCATATGACTCGATGGCGCAGGGACCCGCCATGACGCTTATCCTGTTGCCACCGATCGAGACACCCTTGACGCGGACGATCGTGTCCTCCTTCTTGAGTTCACGCGACGCGAGCTTATAAGGTTTCGAAATGGGAATGACGTTATTGACACCGGGAAGGAGTTCGACATTTCTCGGGTCGATTGTATGCGTTCCGACAGCGCCGAGCACTGTCTCGTTCTCACCGACGATCTCACGGACAATGAAACCCTGCCCCTTGAGAAACTCGACGACTTTATCTTTTTCCTGTAAGGTAATACCCTTCTTAAGTACAACAATCATAGCGTGATGATAGTCCTTTGAGAGGATACTGACAACAAGAGGAAAAATGTTAAGCGAAAAATACGTCGAAAATCTCTTCCGTTCTTTTACCGAGAAGCTCGATTCCATCGGTTTTCCCATCCCGGCCGTAGGTGTGATTGCCGCCGAAGACAATTCACCGTACCGCATTCTGGTCTCTACTGTGATATCCCTTAGGACACAGGACAGGGTGACGCTCTCTTCTTCAGAGCGGCTTTTGTCAGCAGCGCCTACAATCAATGAATTATATCCGCTTTCCACTGAAGAAATCCAGAATCTGATAAAACCGTGCGGATTCTACCTTCGTAAGGCGTCTCAACTAAAAGAAATTGCCAGAATCATAGTCGAGGAATATGACGGCATCGTACCCTCCGACCGCGACTCTCTGATGTCGCTTCCTGGAGTCGGCACGAAGACGGCAAACCTCGTTCTCAACCTCAGTTTCAGCCGTCCTGCCATCTGTGTAGACTGCCACGTTCATGAGATTTCGACACGTCTCGGATGGACAGACGAGAAGACTCCGGAAGAAACGGAAAAAGCCCTCGAGAAGATTCTTCCCGTACGCTTCTGGATAGAAATCAACGAACTCTTCGTACGCTACGGACAGAGTATCTGCACACCCGTTTCCCCGAAGTGCTCGATATGTCCGCATAATGCAGAATGCCTCAAAAAAGGAGTAGAAAGAACAAGATGATCAAGTGTGCCGTTTTTCTGGGCAACCCGGGAAAGGAATATGAAAAGACAAGACACAATGCAGGGTTCCTCCTCTGCGATGCGCTGTACCCCGGGAAGAACTGTCTCTCGAAGTTCCACTCCTTCTACTTCACGGACGGAGACCTGAAGATAATGAAGCCTCTGACGTACATGAATCTCTCCGGCACTGCCGTAAGCGAATGCGCGTCCTTCTTCAAACTCAAAACAGACGAGATAATCGTCATCCATGACGACCTCGAGCTCCCTCTGGGCGAAGCAAAGCTGCAGAAAGGCGGCGGGACAAAGGGCCACAACGGCCTCAAGAGCATAAGGGACAGACTCGGGAAGGAAGATTTCTACCGTCTGAGGATAGGCATCGGGAGACCGGTACACAATGACGTAAGCCTCTATGTCACATCACCGTTCACCAGGGATGAAATGATTACGCTCTCCCGTCTTTTTGATGCAATCAAAAGGGAATGGCCTCTGAAATCCACCGAAAAGACATGGAAATCATAATATTCGACATTTTTTTCCCTCTTGATGAGATTATACTGCGTAAGGTGTGTTACAATACCGAAGATTAATCACTCAAGGGGAAAGAGCATGACCAACCGAGACCTCAGAATCGCAAAGATCACACGCAACCTGATTTCATATGACAAACCTGTCTTCCAGACAGACGCCGGACCGGGCTCGTTCTATCAGGAGGCTGCATCTCTCAGCTTCAGATACAATCAGGAGATGAAGAAGAAAGGAGGAGACTTCACCTCGGTCTCGGCCGGAAAGCTCAATGCCTCGGCAACTCTCCACTACGTCTACCAGATAATACTCACATACCTTCTCGGGGAAGACAACAGAGACTTCTTCCGCCGCCGCATACAGACGGTGGAGGGGAACGATGAACTCAGGGAAGCCCTCGAATTCTATGCGCGGGAGTTCCCGACTGAAATCGATGACGACAGAACAGTCGAGGAAAACATGAGAGGATACTTCATCCATCAGGTCCTCCTACAGAACAAGGCGCTCGTCAGTGCCGCCAGGCCGTTCGTTGCGCCGGAAAACCTTTCACTTCCGTCGTCATTCAGGGCCCTTTCGTCTGTCCTGTCATCATTCGAGAAGGATGATCTCAGAAACGGAGAACCGAACACAGAGGATGTCTTCACGTTCCTCTGCATGCCCGGACGTCTCTATCCCGACTCCCTCATAGACCAGCTGCAGTATATTCTCCGCGAATGGTCTGACATGCTGCCTGAAAATTTCGTCAGGATGCTCAAGTCATCAATCGACTACATCAACGAAGAACAGAAGGACAGAGGAGGCCCGGGACCCGGCGGTCCTGTCAATATTCCGGTCACGGACTACTCTTCAGAGATCAACGAATACGAGGCCTTCTCATCGGACTCCAACTGGATGCCGTGCGTCGTGATGATTGCAAAGTCCACTCTCGTCTGGCTCGATCAGCTTTCAAAAACCTACAACAGACCCATCACATCTCTCGACCAGATTCCTGATGAGGAACTCGATACGATGCAGCACAGGGGAATAACTGCACTCTGGCTCATCGGTCTTTGGCAGCGAAGCGAAGCATCCGCCAAAATAAAGCATCTCTGCGGCAATCCCGATGCAGTGGCTTCCGCCTACTCACTCAAGGATTATGACATCTCGCCTTCAATCGGAGGATGGGAGGCGGTGTACAATCTCAGGGAACGCTGCCAGAAAAGAGGAATACGACTTGCCTCCGACATGGTACCGAACCATACGGGAATCGACGGCAACTGGGTCTACGAACACCCGGACTACTTCATCAGCCAGGACTATCCTCCCTTCCCGTCGTACACGTACAACGGTCCGGATCTCTCATCAAATCCTTACTGGGAGGTAAAACTCGAAGATCACTACTATGACAGAACTGACGCCGCTGTCACATTCCGCATGAGAAACCGCTACACGGGAGAGACGAAGTACGTCTTCCACGGCAATGACGGAACAACGATGCCCTGGAACGACACCGCACAGCTTGATTACCTTAATCCGGCGACGAGAGAGGCTGTCATACAGAAAATCATTCATGTTGCAAAGAATTTCCCGATTATCCGCTTCGATGCCGCGATGACACTTGCGAAACGACACATCGAAAGACTCTGGTACCCGAAGCCGGGAGAAGGAGGAGACATTCCGGGAAGAAGCGAACACGCTCTCGACGAGAGAGAATTCAATGCACGCATTCCGGAAGAATTCTGGAGAGAGGTAGTCGACAGAGTCGCTGTCGAAGCTCCGGACACACTTCTTCTTGCAGAGGCATTCTGGATGATGGAAGGATACTTCGTACGTACACTCGGCATGCACAGGGTCTACAACTCGGCCTTCATGAACATGCTGAAGAACCAGGAGAACAAGAAGTACAGGGATTCCATCAAGAACACTCTTGCATTCGAACCCGAAATCCTCAAGCGCTACGTCAACTTCATGAACAATCCCGATGAAGATACTGCCATCGCCCAGTTCGGATCAGACGACAGATACTTCGGAGTCTGCACTCTTCTTGCAACTCTCCCCGGACTTCCGATGATCGGACACGGACAGATAGAGGGATACAGAGAGAAGTACGGCATGGAATACCAGAGGGCCTACTACAACGAAAAGCCTAACCAGTGGCTGATTGACGAGCACGAGAGAAGAATCTTCCCGCTCTTCAGAAAGCGCTACCTCTTTGCCAACGTCGACAACTTCAACCTCTACGACTGTATCAACAGGGACGGGGGCGTTGAGGAATCAGTGTATGCATACGTCAACGGTGCCGGAAGGGAAAGGACACTCGTTCTCGTGAACAACCGCTACGAGCAGGCAGGCGGAACAATCAATGTCTCCGTTCCGAAACTGAAGAAAAACGGGGACGAGAGACGGACCGAAACCGTCACGCTCTCACAGAATCTCGGCCTGTCATACGGTTCGAACAACTTCTGTCTCATGGATTCCTTCCAGAACGGACTGACTTACATAATTCCGTCGATGAACATGTTCGAAGGATATTCATTCTTCCTGAACGGCTACGAATCAAAGGTATTCTGGAACATAAGGGAAGTCGAGGACACAGACGGTTACATCCGCATGCTGTACGAAGAGTATGGAAATGAAGGCATCAGGGACTTCGACAGGGCACTCTCTCTTCTGAAACTGAAGCCCGTATACAGAGCAATGGACAGTCTGAGGAAGGAGTCGACAATTGACCTGATTACACGTCTTGTCCACGGCACGGCCGACAAGGAGAACGAAAGGGAGCTTCTCCTCATCCTTGCAGAGGCCTACTCGATGCTCTATGAAGCATACTCCTCGATGGAAGAGGCTACGAAGGGGCAGCTTGGACTGGCACCGAAGGATGTCGCTCCGCAGCCTGTCATAAAGTTCATTAGATTCATCGGAAAATCATTCGGAGCGAAGGGTCCGAAGGTGTTCCCGTCATGGTCCAGCGTTGACAATACGCTTCCCGTCATGATAGCGGCATCACTCTCCCTCATTCCGTTCAGTTCGGATACGACACCGAAGTCACTTATGACGGTCTCTGATTCTCTCATGCTTTCCGAGTTCTTCGGAGAGGCACTCGACAGACTCTGCCTCTCGGACAACAGGAGGAGAGAGCTCATGCATGAAGCCGCTCTCTTCATCTCTGCCACGATGCTCATCAGAGACGAGATGCCTTCGTCATCCCCTCTCGAGATGTTCTCCTGTCTTCTCAATGATGACAGCGTCATGAATCTGACAGGATGCAATGAATACCAGGACGTCGTATGGTACAACAAGGAAAGCATGCAGAAGACGATTCTTGTCTGTACGCTTTCATATGCAGCTTCCAGCGACAGGAAGGCTAAGGATGTCGATGCGTTTGCGCGGACGCTGCTGGAGAGGGAGTTCGCCTCCGGCTACAGACTCTCCGCACTTCTGAAAGGTTGATATCTTTATTGACCTCAAATATCGAGGAGGAATAGAATCCGAATATGGAAACTTGGCTTACATATCTTGCAGCACTGCTGATGGCTTTCGCCACGGCATTTGCATTCCCTTCATCACAGACAGTTCTGAATGCAGTCAGCTGTGCGTCACGCACTCTCACAGGTGTAGCCGTCTTCCTGTTCATTCCGGTTTCTTTCATGACTCTTTCTGCGGGAACAGCTTCACTCAGAAAAGACAGAATAGGAAGAAAAACGGTGACAACAGCCGTCATATGGGCACTCGTTTCCTCTGTTGTTTTATCTCTGCTGGCTCTCGTTGCCGTAAACATTCTGCATGTTTCGTTTCCTGTGACGGCATCGGCGGGAGGAGATGCGGTGACTCTCTTCAACGACTACGCATCATCTTCTGACATCACAGGCGTTGTTTCGTTCATGAACACCGCATTCATTCCGATGCTGCTTCTCTCGCTCATAGCAGGAATGGCACTGACACCGTCCTCGGACATAATCCGTCCTGCATATACAGTATTCAACTCATTATCCGAAGCAATGTACAGAATCGAAAAATGCGTAACATTCTTCGGTGCGTTCTATGTCTACCTTGCCGGAACAAGCCTGTTCATTACAATGTGGCAGGAAAAGACGGCATTCGTTTCTCCGTCATTCTTCCTTAAAACGGCAGGTGCCTCTCTTGCGGTACTCCTTGTCGTCATTCCTCTTCTGTATGCGGTTTTCACACGCTTCAGGAAGAACCCGTACAGGATTCTCTCGAGAGGATTCTCGTCTCTTGTCTTCGCATTCGTAAGCGGCAACATATATGCCTGTGCACTCCAGAACGAAGCCGTCAACAGATATTCACTGGGAGTTCAGAAGAGAATCGTATCAACATTGACTCCGTTCGGAATTCTTATAACGAGAGGCGGAACCTGTTTTGTCTCGACCTTCACCGTAATAGCACTGCTGAAAACCCTCGGTGCCGAGATTTCGACATTTGCAGCCGTTGCGATGGCACTCGTTGTCGTGCTTCTGAGTCTTCTCTCCACGTTAAGCGCAGGTAGCGAAACGGCCCTGGTCATAATAGTTCTCCTGAGAGTGCTCAATATCAACATGTACGGGGCGGAAGCCGCCGTGATTTCCATAATACCGTTCCTGAACGGAATCGCAGCCATGATTGACATCACACTCATAAGCATGGCATCCAACATCGCCGCACTGAGAACGAAAACAGACGTCACGATACCGTTAAGGGATGCAATCTGATGCAGACACAGAACAGAAAATACATTCTCTACCAGCTGTTCATACAGATAGTCATCTGTGTTTTCTTCTCATTCGGTCTGATCAACGTGTGTATCGATGCAGTTCAAAATGGCGGAATCAGCAACCTTATCGGCCCTGCAGTAAAGTACGGCCCGTTTCTTGTAGTTCTCATCTGTTCGATTCTCCCGCAGGCCGCACTTCTCATAAAACACAAGCTTCACAGCCAGGACGGAGAGATTCTGCCCCTGCTCTTCACCGTCGTCGCGCTCCAGGGAAGCGTGATAGTGACCGACGCACTCGAATCTCTGGGATACTACTTCGAGTTCCCGTTCCATCTCCTCGTGCTCCAGCGGTTCTCAATGGCGGCGACAGCATGCCTTTTCCTGCTGTCAGCACTCAGATTTTTCGGTTTTTCGTCCTCTCATATCGGGCTTTACAACTTCGTCTTCATGGCTATCCCGTTCTTCATCTCGGCAATAATTCCCGTATCTTCGTACCATGGTGAGACCACCATAACATCGTCTGTCTACGATGCATATCTGCAGGCAGGCATAGTCATCGTCTATCTCACGGCGATAACGACATTCATCGTCATGGCAGTCAAGGACAAGACAGCTCTCAACATAAAACGCTCGATAGCCTTCATCCTGCTCTGCATCGGAAACTATTTCTGTCTTATCGGAGAAACCTGGTCGGCATGCATATCGCCCGTTCTCTACATCATCGGCACTGTTATTCTCGTCAATAATGCCGGAGACAGCCTCTGATTATTTACATTCTGTTCTAATAACTGCTTTATTTCAAACATTTTATATATGTAAAAATTACTGTTTATGTATTTTTCGGACATATCACTGTCCGATGTCATTTTTCCGCTTGACCTTTCTCTGCTTTTTCCCGAAATTATCGCGGGTACTCATTTTATGCGTACTTTTCATTCAGAATATCAAAACTCCAAAGGGGACTACTATAATGAGGAAAACAAAGTGGTTTCTGCTTTTCCTGCTGGCTCTTCTTATGGTCAGCTGTGAAATCAAGTTTGCAGAACCTGCAACGGTAAGCGTAAAGCTTTCAATTGACGACCGTTCAAGGACGAGAACTGTCCTTCCGGCAGAATTCAAAACTGCCGACAGCTATACGGCGACCCTGAAAAACAGTGAAAACACATATGAAGCATCTTCCGACGGAAGCACCATAAGCTTCTCTGACGTAAAGGTGGGAAATTACACCATAACAGTTACAGGAACCCTCAACAGCCAGAAGGTCAGCGAGGGAAGCGGGACCATCACAGTCAGCGCAAATACGGACAATACTGCCACTGTTCAGCTCAATGCAGTAGAGGACGAAGGTACCGGTTCGATATCCGTCACGATTGACTGGAGTGAGGCCATCAAGACATCGGGTTTCTTCAAGGACATGTATAACAGGGGTGCCTTCACCTTCGAATTCTACAGAAGAGATCAGAACGAGGACGGCACATACACCGACACGCTGCTCACGAAGCCGCAGACAGCCGAGATCACAGATACAAGCTACATCTTCAAAGCTGACGACATTGCGGTGTCCGAAGGCTTCCAGGGCTTCTTCAGAATAAAGCAGGGAGATGACCTCGTCATGGACTTCGGCTTTGCATTCTACCGTGTCTATGCAGGACAGCTTTCAGTTGCCGACTCAAACGATGCAGATACATTCAAAATTACAGCCAGCAATGCTCCGTCATATGCAAACTCCATCCATTTCAAGGCTTCTTACGGAGAAGAGGATCCTGAGACGACGGTTGTCATGAAGATCACAGGACGCGGCAGTGACTCCAATGAACTCTACAGTTCTGTTCTGGTTACTCTTTATGACGCCCAGTCAAACACGGTTGTCAAATCGGATACTGTCTCGGGAACACTTGAAAGCAGTGAAAACGAGATAACCTATACATTCACCGGCCTGACTTCAGGAAAGACATACAGGGCGGAAGCCGTCGGAATAACAAAGAGGGGAAAGAAAACTGACAGAAGCTCTGCAGAAGTCACAACGAAGGTTCTTGTAACCGGAATCCAGGCTGACACACTGGATAACAATACCCTGAGTTATAACGGAAAACTCACTCTCTCGGCTTCAGTCGAACCGTCCAATGCGACAATCGGCACCGTTGAATGGTCAACAGACAACAGCAGCTCACTTACCCTGACACAGATGGGAAATGACGTTCTTCTCTTCGGAAACAAGCCGGGCGTTGCAGCTGTATACGTCAGTTCGACGGATGCGATGAAGAACGGAGAGAAAGCTGTCAAGGACATCGGAAGCATCACCGTCATTCTTGCCTCTCCCGAGGTCATCATCACGACGGAACAGGACAGCGAAACAGCCCAGAGCTATATCTCCGTAAGCTGGAGCGAAGTCGAATGGGCTACAAGCTACGAAATCTGGAGAAGCGTGAACGACGCGGAAGCAGTCCTCCTCGCAGAAACGGAGAATGCAGGCTACGACGACAAGGACATCACAGCAGGATACAGCTACAGATACAAGGTAAAGGCAAAGACAACCGAATCAACTGAAGAACTCAATCTCGACAGTGAATTCAGTGCCCTTTCCGATTCCTACACTCCTGTGAAGCCGACAATAACTCTCGTTCAGCCGACATTCGAAAGCCTCAAGCTCCAGATTGTCGAAGGCACAGATCCTGCTCCGGAAGACATAACAGTCACACCGTCTAAGAAGGCAGTACTCTCGATATCCGAGATTGAAGGAGCTTCCTCCACAGACTGGTATGTAAACGGAAAGTTCGTAAAGAACGGAACATCCGTAGAGCTCACATCCTCTATGTCACAGGTTCAGGATATGGATGCGGACAGCAATGCTCTAACACTTGTCGTCACAGATGCCGACGGAAACAAGTCCAGTGCCACAATCTACTTCAGAGTCGTCGCTGTCGAAGATACGGGAGTCGAAGATTTCACGCTCTCCGAATATATTGCCGTCTCGACAGAAGGTCTTTCAATAAAGACGAATGTCCTTCCATATGATGCGACAATCCAGAATCTCACATACACCTCATCCGATGAATCCGTGGCAACCGTCGACGAGAACGGAAACATCACGATTCTGAAGAACGGCACTGTGAAATTCACGGTAACCTCCGCATCCGGCAAGACTGCAGAGCATTCAACAACGTTCTACAACGCACTCACAGCAGAAACACTGATGAGCCTTGTCACATCCTATCTCAAGACGAACCTATCTGCTGCAGATTCCAATTTCAGTGGCGACTGGTGGGCACTTTCTGCATCTACATACGATGCAAACGGAGTCAGCATATCTTCTCCGAAGAGTACATCACAGAGTGCAGGTTCTCTCTCGATAAGCGATACGAACATCGGTAACTCATCCACGGGAACTGTAACGATAAAGACAACCTCGAATCTTTCGCTCTGGGCTGTCGACGGTGGAGAATGGAACAAGAAGGGTTATCTCGGAACCGACCACCTCAAGTACGTTGCTTACGGCGGATCGGGCGCGATAACGCTTACACTGCCCTACGGACAGGGTACAGCGACCATAACGTTCCCCGAACAGCTTGATGTAATAAGCAAGAGCGGAAAATACCAGATATACATGAGTAAGAGCGGCAAGTCAGAAACGTACAGCTACTCGCTTTACCCCATCCTCTGATAATCAGAAATGAGAAGAGCTCAAAAGGCTCTTCTCTTTTTTCATGCACATCATCAGAAGAAAAACACTTTATACCTCTGATTTCCGAAATGGGTATAAAGAAGGATTGTCAGAATATTGCAGGAGAAGAGAGAGACCGAAGGATAGGAATCTGAGTCAAATCAGA
>CAZKIT010000026.1:0-14679 GCA_964552905.1 uncultured Spirochaetaceae bacterium | reverse complement strand
CGTCACGGATGACGCCGTCAAGAAGTCTCACGATGCTGTCGACTATCACCTCAGCGGCTGTCTCGCCGCCAGAAAGTACGTAGTCCCCGATTGATATCATATCATCAACGTGGTTCTCGACTCTTCTATCGACGCCCTCATAGTGGCCGCAGATCAGTACAATGTTCTCCTCTTTCGAAAGTTCTCTCGCCTTCTTCTGTGAATATACCTCACCTTTGGGAGACAGAAGGATGACCCTGCTTTTTTCACTGCTGTTCGCTTCGAGGGCTTTCAATGTAGTGTCAAAACGTAAAATCATACCGTTTCCGCCGCCGCAGGGGGAATCGTCGATATGCCTGAACGAACCTCCGGCATATGGCTTGATGTCCACCACTTTTACATTGGCTGCCCCTTTCTTTATTGCCCTCTCGACAAGCGGCATTTTCAGAAATGATTCGAATACTTCGGGAAATATTGTGAGAACTGTGATATCCATTGTCACAGTGTAAGAAGCTTTCAAAGCAAAAACAACACCTCAATCCGACCGGAATGCTCATGCCTCGCGCTTACCGACTCCGGATTCAGCCCTTCTGTCTTTCCGCTCTGTTCTCCCCTTATGGAGCTGATTCCAGAGCGGTTTCTCATCAAGCGGAAGATATGCTTCCCGATATTATCACTGCTCCAGATTCTTCAGTGCTTCGATAACCAGACTGTACTCCTTTTCAAGTGCCGGGAATGCCGTTCTGGCCGCATCAAGAGCTCCACTGCGGAGAAGTTCGGTTACAGATGAAACCCTTTCATAGAGGCGCTGGAAAGAGAGGGTTCCGGAGACACCCTTGAGCGTATGTGCTGCACGGAGTGCAGTCTCGCTGTCACCGCATTCAAGCGCAGACCGGAGACTTGAAAGGCTGTTGTCCGAGAGGAATTTTGTCACAAAGCAGACGACGAGGGCCTCGTTTCCCCCGAGCCGTGCGACAGCATCGTCTGAATCCGAACCGACGGATGCGAAAAACTCACTCAGACTACTCATTACTCTCTTCTCCCCCTCTCCCGTATCAGAGAGATATCTCCCCGCGTCTTACACTCGTCTCCTCACTGCGGCGAAGCTGCCCCCCCCCCTGGTTTTCGGTCAGGATTGTCTGCAGCGTTCTTTCAAGCACCGTCATATCGATAGGCTTTGCCACATGCGCATCCATACCGGCACTGTAACACTCCTCGATATCAGAGGTGAACGCATTCGCGGTCATGGCTATGATGGGGATTGTCCTTCCGAGCGGATTGTCGCCGCTGCGGATTAAGCGTGTTGCATCAAGACCGTTAAGAGACGGCATCTGCACATCCATGAGGATTGCATCATAGTCACCGGGTTTAACGGAGGCGAATGCATCCACGATTGCCTTTCCGTCCGTGCATATCGTGCACGTTGCATTATGCATGGCCAGAAGCGCCTCGAGAATCTCGGCGTTGAGAGCGTTGTCCTCCGCAGCAAGGAAACGCCTTCCGTTCAAAATCGAGTGCTGGCTCTCATGCTCGGGTCGGGATTCCTCCCTGCGGGCAGAGCGGAAGGCAATGACAAGATTCTCATAGAAGAACGGCCGTGCTATGACACCATCGATGCCGCTTTCATCAAGTGCCAGGCTAACGCTCTCGCGGTGTGCATAGTCGCAGCAGAAGAGCATCACGGAAGAAGGTGCTGTCTCTCTCAGCTTTTCTCCTTTTTCCTTGAGCGTTTTCATGTCGATGTCCCCGGAGATTATGACTGCATCTGCCTTCGTACCGGAGAGGCAGGAGACAGCCTCATCCAGTGCGGGAACAACCTTGAGAGAGGTTGAAGTTTCCCTGAGTGCCGCCTTTACGTTGTTCACGAGTGTATCATCATCACTGATCAGGAGCACGCTTTCCGGAATGTCTGTTTTCTCTACTGTCGTGTCAACCGGCATGGTAAGTGTAACATCGAAGCGGCTTCCCTTATCGACCTCACTCTCCACCGTAATTGTTCCGCCCATAAGGTCCACGAGGCTCTTTGTTATGCTCATTCCGAGTCCCGTACCCTGAATCTTGTTGGTGGTGGAACTCTCTTCACGTGTAAACGGCTCGAATATGTGCTCCAGAAAATCCTTCTTCATGCCGTGACCGTTATCGATGACGGAGATGAAGAGTGTCGCATGGTCTGGAACAGTACACGGTCTTTCCTCGATTTCAAAGCGGACAGAACCGCCGGAGGGGGTGTACTTCACCGCATTCGTGAGAAGATTGAGGAAAATCTGACGCAGTCTGATGCTGTCTCCGATAAGATACTCGTGGGAGACCTCCTTCACCGTGACGGTGAAATTCTGTCCCTTCTCGTTGCACTGGGACCGGATTATGCTCTCGACCTGGCCCACCTGCTCTGCGAGCCTGATTGACGAAGGATTGAGGTGCACGTCACCGGATTCAATCTTGCTCATGTCGAGAACGTCGTTGATGAGACCCAGCATATATGTGCCCGACTGCTGGAGTTTCTTTATATAATACCTGAGGCCTTCGGGATTATCGACTTCGTGTTCCATCAGGCTCGTCACACCCATGATGGCGTTCATCGGCGTGCGGATGTCATGGGACATGTTGGCGAGGAACTGGCTCTTGGCCTTCGTCGCCTTCTTTGCTTCGTCGAAAGCGGCCTCGGTCTTCTTCTGCTCTTCTTCCAGTTTTCTCCTGGCAGTCTCCTGCACGGTGATTACCTTCCGGCTGTGCTGGATGCGTGAAAGGAATATGAACGCAATCACCATCAGCACCACAAGGGCGAAGAGAATCACTACAAACAGATCAAGCAGGGAGGAAACCATATCTGAAGCGCTGACGGCGACATCGGATGAAGACATAAGAAGAAGAGCCGCCCAGTCATAGGAAGGAAGCCGGTCATAGACGAGATAGAATTTCTCCCCGTTTATGATTACATCGGTACAGACCGTTCCAGACGGATAACCCTCCTCGATTACAGCTGAAAAGCTCTCCATATGGGGATAGATCTGTCCCTCCATGCTGTGATAGATGTTCTTTCCCGCGAAGTCGATTCCCTCGAGAGAGCCGTCATGAGAGAGTACAACGCCGTCGTAGTTGAAGATGTATGCCACATTACGGCCTTCAAATGCACTTGAATGGAAGAACGGCTGCATATCAGTCATGGACCTCAGGAGAACGAGGTATTTGATTCTGTTCCCGTCAACCATCACGTCTCCGTTCATCTTGACGGCGAAGGCCATGTAGACTTCCTCATTCAGCCAGTTGGAGATCAGGAAGCTCTGTTCATTCACACCCGAGAGTCTGTCGAGTCCCGTCCACATCCCCTGTCGGCCTTCATCAGTGTAATAACGGCCGTCCTCGGTTATGGCACGGAAATACATTGTCTTGCCGACCGGCGCGAGATCCTCTTCGGAGTGCCGGATCAGGGCGGAAAGCTCTTTCTGCGTCACGTTCCCTGCCTCAGCGAGAGACGACGAAAGCTTTTCGAGATATCCCCACTGGATGTCAATCTGGACATCCAGCTTCTCGAAAAGCTGCGTGCTTATCTCCTCAAGCTGGTAGACGGATTCCTGGTACATCATCTCTGACGTGTAATTATTCAGCAGATACATACCAATAAATGCGAAGAGCACCACAAGGACGCAGAGTCCCGCTGACAGTAGGACTCTGGGTGTCGATGCGGTATTCCGCTCCGGTTCTTTCATCGGCTCTTACTCCTCGTTGAATCCTGTGGACTGCACAAGGGAGTCATCAAGTGTTTCGCTCGATACCACTCCCACCTTCAGGAGATACTCCTTCGCGGCATCGAGTCCCACGATTCCCGTGTCATTGAGGCCGAGCGTACTCTTTTCGCTCTTGTTGTAGCCGCATACGACGACAGTGTATGTCTCTCCGTCCTCGAGAGGCTCTCCGTCGGCAGTCATGAACACATAGGGATAGTGTACACCGGTATTACGGGTATCTGCACCTTCCTCTGCCATTCTCTTAATTTCGCTTCCGGTGCGCTCCAGTGTCAGAAGTGTGTCATACCAGCCGGTCGGCAGGAAGATTGTTATATACTCTTCGGTCATTTCTCCCGGAAGGATGGCGCCGTTAGCCCCGTAGCTGTTCTCCATAAGGGCGTGGATGCCCGGTATGTAGACATTGTAGGAGATGAGCGCCGCATCAGCGCCGGTCGCAGCCATGAACATCTGTCCCGAAAGCTGGGCAGCCTGGACGGTGTCGAGCATCTCGGTTACCGTTGCGTAGCTTGTCACGCCCTCTTCCCTTACTTTCATCTTGGTGCTGTCCAGTACCGCAAGGGCCTCTTTTCCCGTGATTTCACCTTTTATCCAGCTCAATACAGCCTCACCGAACGACACGAGGTATGCGTCCCAGCCCGTATATACCATATTCATGGCATAGCCGCGGCTCACCTTTTCCGATGCCTCTGCATACGGGGAGTCGGAGGAGACGGTAAAGCCCTTTATCGAGCACATGTTGGTGGAGCTGTCACCGTTCATGGCATAATAACCATCATTCGTGGAGAGGACCTCGAGCACGTGAAGAGCGTCCTCGAGCTTCTGCTCGTTTCCCTTCTCCCCGAGTTCCTTACTGAGGCCGTAGAAGCGTGTCGGACTTGTTATGTACGTGTTGTTTTCTCCGTCTTCCGAGAACCATGGAAGAAGTATGTACCTGTCTCCTGTTCCGTCCGCATACTGCGTGAACTGCTTGACAGTACCGATCAGGAATGCGGTGTTGCCTGCAGTGAAGTCACCCAGAGTTGCAGTATATTCCGGGCTTGATTCGTTACTGACCATGAGACCGCAGTCAATCCACTTCTGGAAATACTCCACGCATGCAAGGAGATTCTCGTTGTCGGATGCCCATGTGTCGCTGTCTGTATCAATGAATGCCTCTCTCCATCTTCTGCCTTCGACAGAATTCATGAATTCACCGGCACAGACGTTGAAGAAATACTGGAAAGCGGATCCCGGAAGGTCCAGGAGGCATGATGCTACCTTGATGCCCTTTTCCTCAAGGGCAGGAATCGTCACTTCACGCATTTCCCTGAAGGAATCCGGAACGGCGATGCCGTTACGCTCGAGGAGAGAAACATTGCAGAGGAACCCCGTAATGCTGAAATCGAAAGGAAGGAGATAGATACCACCGTCCACGATGTATTCCGAGAGTCTTGCGTCATTGTAGAGTTCTGTCACCGCATACGAACTCAGATCGAGCAGATTCTCCTTCTGGTAATCGCTGTCCCATGCCTGCGTCGTCGAGTAGATGTCGGGCATGATGCCGGTCTCGAGCTGCTGTTTGCAGAATGCCGACATGTTGCGTCCCCTGTAGGGTTTGATCTCGACGTTTATCTCGGGATATTGCTCGCTGACAAGTTCAATCAGCGCCGAGTAATCCCGCTGTGCATCCATGAGTGTGACACTCTCATGTTCCACTGGTGTGGTGTCAGCCGCCGTGATTTCCTCACTTATGCCTCCGGCAATCAGGGACATAACCGAAAGTGCGAGCAGCACAGATATTGCCAGACTCCTTTTTTTCATACGCAGTTTCCTCCTCAAGTCCTTTCCTTTTTTTACGCCGTTCATTTCCGTATAACGGCCTCTTCACTCTTTTCTCCGTCGTTAGCTGCAGGTAGATGCACCCCCCCCCGCTCACCGGTACATGTACGCATCATGCAGAAAATTCCCCCCGTTCCGTCACTATAGCGACATCAGTCCGTATACCGGAGCCTCTGACGGTCTCTCAAGCATTCTGTATCCATGTATTGTCGTAAAGTGCCATCGGCGCTCTGACTAACCGGTCTCTTTTGTCATGTACTGCAGTCTCCTCAGACGCAGGTACACATTCAGGTATCCTTTTGTAATGACCGGTCTGCCGTTACCCATGCATCTCCCTTCAGTGTGTCATTATCAGAAGGAAGTGTTGTGATTGCAACAGAAGTTTGCATATTTAACAATTTCCTTTGCCGTTTCTTTACCTGCATATCAAAAAAGACGGAAAGAAAAATCCCGTTTTCATCCAAATCAGGGTTATCCGATAGTCGCAGGTACCGTTGTCCAGTGTAAAATGCCATACATAGAGGAAGGGATTATCCTTAGCCTTCCGGGTTTTACCGGGTCGGAGGAAAACATGCACCTCAATATTCAAAATAAAGCTTTATCTTTTAATAAATATTTTCTACAATCACTGCACTATTAATTATAAATCTTGAAAAAGTTTGAGGTTTCAGGAAAATGAAAAGAGTTGTAACTATCCAGGATGTTTCGTGTATCGGAAAGTGTTCGCTTACCGTTGCCCTTCCGATTATCTCCGCAATGGGCACAGAGACCGCCATCATCCCGACAGCTGTACTCAGTACCCATACTGCATTCCACGGAGGCTTCACATTCCGTGATCTCACCGAGGACATAGTTCCCATTCTCAACCACTGGGAAAAGGAAAAATTCGAATTCGACGGTATCTACACAGGATACCTGGGCTCCCTTGAGCAGATCGACCTCATGAAGGATCTCATCAAAAGATTCGGTTCTTCCGAGAAGACCGTCAAGATTGTCGACCCGTGCATGGCTGACGGCGGCAGGCTCTACCCCGGCTTTGACGAGAAGTTCGCACGCCATATGGCAACACTCTGCGCTGAAGCTGACATCATACTTCCCAACCTTTCCGAAGCATCATTCCTTCTCGGAGAAAAGTACCTCGACGGCGGCTACGGCGAAGAGGACATCAAGGCCCTCATGAAGAGACTTGCTTCTCTCGGAGCAAAGACTGTCATACTCAAGGGTGTGGCATTCGATGAGGACCAGAAGGATCTCAAGGGCGTTAAGGGCAAAATCGGTATCTGTTCATATAACAGCGTCACCGGGAGGTATTCATGGTACTTCCACAGGAAGATTGCGACATCATTCCACGGCACCGGCGATATCTTCGCATCGGTATTCACCGGAGCACTGATGAAGGGCTTCTCGATCGAGGACTCCTATGCACTTGCAGGCGACTTCGTAGTGAAGGCGATTGAAGAGACTCTGAGCCACGAGAATCACAACACATACGGTGTGGACTTCGAAGCTGTCATTCCCTATCTCATCAGGGAAATGGAAAAGAGAAAATAATCCCCGGCATTTTTCTTATTTCAAATTGACCGCAGAAAGTGATGAATGTGAACATATGGCCGTATCTGATTCAAAGGTGATAATCATCGGAGGCGGTGCCTCAGGTCTGATGCTGAGGCATCTTCTGCCGTCTTCACTTCTTATCGAGAAGAACAGCCGGTGCGGCCTTAAGCTCCTCATCACAGGTAACGGTGCATGCAACATAACGCACGACGAGGAGGCACAGTCTTTCGTCACACACTACAACGGGAAGAAGAACTTCGTCTCCCCTGCGGTATACTCATTTCCTCCCCGAAAGATAAGGGAATTCTTCTCTTCAGCCGGAGTTGATACATTCATCCGCGACGACGGGAAGGTCTTCCCTTCTTCAAAGAGAAGCGAGGATATCAGGAACGCACTTCTCGGTGATGACGAGGGAATCCTGTATGATACAGCCGTCAGGTCCATCAGAAAGGATGGAGAAATCTTCACTGTAGAGACTGACAGAGGTGTCTTCACATCAAAAATCGTCGTCATAGCAACCGGAGGAATGACATATCCGAAGACGGGATCAACGGGCGACGGCTACAGATTCGCATCCGCATTCGGTCATACTGTTATTCCGACTCATACGGCTCTCGCTCCGGTCAGGATAGATGCTGACACCTCATATCTCGAGGGAGTTTCCCTCGAAAGTGTCACATTGAAGGCCGGAAGGGAAAAGGAGCATGGGCCGGTCGTTTTCACACGGCGGGGGCTCGGAGGGCCGGTCGCAGAGAACATTTCACGTTTTATTCCCCAAAGAACAGAACTCACGATAAGCTTTTTGGACTCATTCAATGCCGAAGACATAAAGAAGGAGAACGGAAAGGCGGGAGTTCTCACATCCCTTCACCGCATCACGTCTCTTCCCTCTTCTCTTCTGGAGTATCTGTTCCCGATGCTCATGAAAAAGAACACGGCATCAGTTACAAAGGAGGAAATGAGAATAGTCACAGACAAACTCACTGACTGGAAGGTCAGAGCCGAAGCCGAAAGCAGCCTAGAGAAGGCGATGGTTACATCAGGCGGTGTCGACACATCGGAAATAGAAAAGAAGACAATGGAATCGAAGATAGTGGAGAATCTCTATTTCACAGGAGAGGTTCTGGATGTCGACGGAGAGTGCGGAGGCTATAACCTCACTTTCGCCTTCGCATCCGCTTATCTTGCGGCACAGGATATCAGGAAGAAAATCTGACTCTCCCCTTCTCCTCGCTTTTCCAGGACCAGTCCCGGAATGTGAATATCATGAAGGAGTCAACGGAGAAAGAAGTGTCCATATAGATATCTCTAAGATATTCCATACTGGGAATAAAGCTTTCCGGTCTTATATCTCTGTTTGCCACCGTTATGTGCGGAACAAAGCTCTTCTCGACCTTCAGCTTTATGCCGGCACTTCTGAGGCGGAAGAGGACTTCCTTCCTGAGAATCTCAAGTCCTCTGCTTCTTTCAACGTCTGCGAAGATTGTGCGCTCAGCGAATGCTCCCCATCCTGAGACATGCACTTTCACATCAGGAACACTGATACCGGAAAGTATTTCTCTTATTTCAGCCAAAGGCTTCTCAGAATAGAAGGGAGGAACGAGTGTTATATGGCACTCTGTCTTCATTCCGCTGCGGTTACCCCACTTGTCACGCATCCAGAGCCTTGCACCGTCAACAGTCTTCTTAAGCTCATCGGGGAGAGTGACGCCGACAAAGTAGTTGTCATTTATCCTGTACACCGTCTTTCTCCCTGAGTCTTCTGAATGCAGCATCGACGTAGATCTTGTGAGCGATGGCTACAATCAGCTTCTGCAGCAGCTCCTCCTCCGTCGATCTGCTCTCTTCAGAAGATGCATCCTTTCTCTTTATGCCGAAGACATCAAGAAGAATAGCCTCGAATTCCCTCTTGAAGTATTCATAGGATTTCTGCACCGTATGGCCGTTCTCCTTCTGCAGGTTCATCAGAAGCTGTATGTCATCCAGTGAGGATACGTTCTTGCACAGCGCAATGAACAGAAGATAGCAGATCATCTCCCGCGAATACTGCTTCTTCACAGGGTTTGCTATAAGCTTCTTCTTGACGTAATTGCTGATCATCGATTCAGTAATGCCGAAGCCCAGAAACGGCTCAAGATATCTGTTGATATAGGTCGCCGCCTGATTCAGATAAAGTCCGACGTCAGGTATCTCGGAAAACGAAGGCAGCCGGTAATCCCTGATGGACGCGATATCCTTTTCATCAAGTTCAAGTGTCATATTGCTCCTCAAAAACTTTTCACAGGTTTTTAAAAAACTCTTGACAGGTTATCTAAAGAGATGTTAACTATACACAAGTTTTTCAAAAACCGATGATAAGGTTGTTATACAACCATCTAAGGTTATTTGCAAGGAGGAAATTATGGTTATCAACATTATGGTACCTCAGACAAAGGAAATGCCGCATTTTGCAGTCAAGGACAGGCTGAGTGCACTCTCTCATTTTCTGGGCTTCATCGCAGCCATAGTCCTTGCGCCCGTCCTTCTCATAAAGGGAGCCCTGGATTCCAGAAGCCTCGCCGAGCTGATATCGTATGCTGTCTTCACCTTCAGCATGATACTCCTCTACGGAGCATCTAGTGCATATCACAGCTTCAATCTCGGGGAAGAAAGAAACAGAAGGCTCAGAAAGCTTGATCATATGAGCATCTCCGTTCTCATTGCAGGAACATACACCCCGCTCTGCGTGACTACACTCAGGGCGTGCGGAGGCATAGTCCTTCTCGGCGTAATCTGGGCTCTTGCATTCTTTTCGATAATCTTCAAGGCATACTGGGTGACATGTCCCAAGGTCATCTCTTCCGTCATCTACATAGCAATGGGCTGGGCATGTACCCCGTATCTGGCGAAGCTCCATACCCTGCTCACACCGCTCGGGTTTGCCATGCTTCTCCTCGGAGGAATATTCTATACGGCAGGCGGCATAATCTACGCATGCAGAATACCGGCGCTGGAGAAGAACAGGGAGTTCAGAAGCCACGAGCTCTTCCATCTTTTCATACTTGCGGGCTCTCTTTTCCACTATCTCATGATCTATCTCTACATCGCATGAAGGTTAACGGGGCTGATTAAGCCCCGTTATCCCTTATGCTGCAGCACTTCAGTTTATTCCGAGTCCGACAGTCACGCTCGACATTCTCTGATAGAACCACTGGGTAGCACCCACTCTTCCATTATGATAGTACGCCTCTATCCTGACGGTTCTTCCTGCGATGATGTCACCGATTTCCAGTCCGCCTCCTGCCGTGATTTCGTATTCCCACGGATTATCACGGCTGTAGGCACCTATCTGGTGCTTCGTCTGTCCGTCCTGATGGAGCTGAAGGTCGGCGGCCAGGAACACTGCGCCGAAGCCGATGTTTATCTTCCATTCCAGACCGAAGTGTATTCTCCATGCCTTATATGTACCGTCGGAGGTGCGCTTCAGCTCCTCTTCAGTCTCCTTCTGACCGGAAGGAATGTTCTCATTGTTTCCTATCCTCTCGATAAGCGTGATGGTATCTGAGCTGACCTTGGTCCTGTAGTCTGCGGGAACGTGGATAAAAGGTCTCAGCCAGCTCGGATTCTGAGGGAGCTCAGCTTCGCCGTAGACCCTGAATCCCCATGGAAGATCTGCAGATATTCCCATGAGCCATGAATTATCACGAACATATTCTACAAGACCGGCAAGATAATACTCTTTCGAAGAATCCGCATCAGAATGAGTCTTTGCATAGTCGAAAAGATAGCTTGAACCTCCGTAGCTCGAAGTGAAGTCGACATTATTGTATGAGTAGAACTGTTCAAGAATCTCATCCCCGTAATGTCCGGAGAAATGATGCAGGCCGAAACGGAATGTAACTGTGTCAGCAAAACGGAGAGAGCCCCCGAAGAAGTAGGAGCCGTCAAAATCGAGGCAGTCTGCTCCGCTGAACGCGTTGAATAGGTCGTTGATGTAGCCTGCGAGGTTGAGTTCCGCATCGATTGAAGGAATCCAGTCCCTGCCTTCGAAACGCACTCTCAGAAGTCCGACCGAAATCGCCGTCTTCATGTTCACATACTTGTTGTTGCTTTTCTTGAGTCCCGATTCATCGTAGGGAACAAGGGCATAGAATGCCCTGTCTTCTGCTGCACCTGTAGGATCATGCTCGATGACGATGGTATCGATTCTGTTCGGACGGTTGTCACTGTCAGTCGCCATCACAAGATGGAGATGCGAGCTGTAGCCATACGGATCGGCAAGACCCTCTTCATAGAGAGGCTCATCACTTACGAGCTGAAACGAAAACAGTCCGTCGGAGAATAACGGAAGAAGTGCAGATAAGAGAAAAAGCAGAATAATGGTTTTCCTTTTCATATAGTCCTCATGGCCTCATTATGTTTTATCTTTCCGGCAGGGTGGCCTTCCTGTCATATGAGAATCCCAGACGCGGATTCTTTCCCAGTTCGAAGCAGTACTGTCTGAGCCTGGCTGACCACTGCTTGTCAGCAATATCATCACTGAAGCGTGACGGATCAATGATATCTCCTATGGTGACACGGATTGTCTTTCCGCTGAGACGGAACATCTCATCTACAAGAAAAATAGTCTCAATCGATGTTTTAATATGGAAAAAACGCCTGAATTTCGTCCAGCGATGCATCCTTTTGCTCAATTGTCCGTCTGTATGGAACACGACTATGGGCATATTGTTCTTTCTTGCTATCTTTATGAAGGATGCCTTCCAGTCATAATCAAACACCTCTCCTATACTGAGCATCCTCGAGCAGTAACCCGCCGGGTATATAAGAAGAGACGTCTTATTCTGCACGGCGTCAGAAAGCGTTCCCACGTCCTTTTTGTTGTAGACGCATGTCTTTCCAAGAGGTTTGATGAATTTCAGAAATGACTGTGCGACAAGACGGCTGTCGGGAAAGTGGAAATGTATCCAGTCAAAGAGAAGCATTGCCTCCGGTCCGCCGTAAGGATGATTGGAAACAAACATCACACTTTTTCCACGTAGAGCCTTCAAAGCCTCTTCATCACCGTCAAACTCAAGCTTCAGATCAAGGCGCTCGACTACTGCGTCGAGAAAATCCTGAGGAGCATCATCGTTGTGCTTCTCGAAGAACTCATTGAGGTCCTCTATATGAAGGACCTTCTCAAGTCTCCTGTAGACGAAGCCGGGTATGATTTTCCCGAGTTTCGGGCTTACCCTTCCGGCAAGTGTTTTTATATCTATCGGAGAATACTTCCTCTCCGAGCCTTCATCATTCATGTTTGTTACCGCCTTGTTGTGCCCCCGCATAACAGAAACTGTTATGATTATAACCTGGTGGCGGAACAAAACAAGAAAATTCTAGTCCGGAGCGATTCCGAGTTTCTCCATATCACTCCTGATACTCCTGAGCCACATCGAATACGACACCTTTTCCATCTCACCGAGGCCGCTTTTCTCGTAGCTTTCCTTATAGGCACATCTTATGCCGGCATCATTGATTCTTTCCTCTTCGGTTGCACATAAGTCTTCCAGCAGAGCGAGGAGTTCGCTTCTTCCCTTTTTCATTCTTATCCACACTACTACAAGGGCCAGGTAGATTGAATCCGAATCGATAAGCCGCAGAGAAACCGGTGACGAGGAAGAGGGGAAGCTGTCCGTCAGATCGAAGGAAATCAGAACAGGATATATGTTCCGCCTCACAAGCGTAACGCGGTAGTACATCCAGTCGAGAATATCCGACGTAGCATCCTCACGGTCTCTTGCGATGAATGTCGCGGCGATGACACATCGTCCGCTTTTCGTATGTGCATCGATAAGCACGAACGGATGGTAGAAACCGAAATGTTCCCTGTCGATTTCACACTCTTCTATTCCGTCAACATGAAACTCTCCGTCAAGAACAATGTTGATGATTCTTTCCGTCACAGCTTTGTCTGACGAAAAGAATGACGAGAAGAGTTCGTCAGAGAGAATGCTGAATCCTGTTTTAGATAGTGTCTTCATTTTTTGCTCCATACCTTTAAGACAGGATTTCTCCGGGATTTGTCAAAAAAAATCGGGTCAGAATCAAGAAACAGACGGGAGGCAAAAAATCTCCACACTTCCAGACCGGATGTTCAGGATAACTCCCGATATCCGTTTTCCTCTTTCCACGAAATGGAACCGGATGAGACAAGTTCAGTCATGCTGTCCATGATGAAGGAGGACATCCTCTCATCTTCTGGAAGGAAGTTCCTCCAGGATCTCGAGAGAGTTCCGAATGCATACCACAGATCCGAAGAATGAAACGGCAAAGCGTCATCCGGCGGCAGACGATGAGAGAAGAGATAACACCAGCCGCGTCCGTTTCTTCTTTCAAGGAAACGAAGGGACGAAGAGAGAAGCTCCTCTTTCGCGATATCATCCCCTGTCACGCCCATGAGGACCGGAAAGCCGTCAAAGAGTCCTTTCCTGAAAGCTTCATGTGCGTCATACTCAAGCGTATCACCGTCAATGAGAGGAGAAAACGGAAAAAGAACATGAGGAAGTCTTTCCCTTATATACTCAGCCATCTCAGACTGCAGAAGCAGCAGTGACGGCGTAGTCATCTCCATAAGATCAGAGTGAGAGATGTTCCTTTCAGAGAGGAAATTCTCCGTCTCCTTCTCGATATCTTCACGTCTGTAATCGAGTACAGGAAGAGGTCCCCCGGGACCTCCGCTGCTCATGAGAATCGAGCTGTACGGTTTTGTTTCAAGAAGAGGGGACGCAAGAAGAGAAAGGACAGAAAGAGCGCCTGCACTCTGTCCCATCAGACTTATTCTCGACTCATCTCCGCCAAATGAGGCTATGTTTCTTCTCACCCATCCGTATGAGAGAGCCTGGTCATAAAGACCGAGGTTGCACTTCTCCCCCCTGAGTGCACCGTAGCCCAGAAGTCCGAGTCTGTACCCGGAGGTGACAAGAATGACACCACGCATCGCCCACTCTCTGCCGTCGAACTCGTCTTCATACGACCAGCCGTGATCGAAGGCCCCGCCGTGAAAGAACAGGACAACAGGAAACGGTCCTCTGCCGTCCGGCACCCAGATATTGAGGAAGAGACTGTCCTCATCCGTTTCCGGAAGTCCGTTTCTGTAGAACTCGCGTCCATAGAAGGAGTTCTTCTCAAGGGGATGCTGTGGCATGACGGGAGGAAAACGAAGGGCATCGACCGTGCTTCGTGGAGGGTTCACGATGACAGGAGGAGAGAAGCGCCTTTCAATGCGGCCGTATCTTATGCCCCGGAAGACACAGCAGCCGTCCTCAATCCCGCCTCTGTAACCTGCTCTTTCCATTGCATCCACCTGTTGCCCTCTTTCTTACTTCCACTTCAGGAAGACAAAAGGCACCCGGAATCCGGATGCCTCTCTGTCACTTCTGCTCCTTTTCAGCACGATGAGCTTCTTCTCTCATCTTCTGGTAGTTCTGTCTCGCCTTTATTGCGGCCTGCGGAGTCACCATCGTTCCGGGGCCCGCTATGCAGCCGCCGGGGCAGCACATGATTTCAACGAGGTCCGCTTCCGGCGGAAGCTTCGACCAGAGCTTCATCGTTCTGACAACCT
>CAZKIT010000025.1:0-14745 GCA_964552905.1 uncultured Spirochaetaceae bacterium | reverse complement strand
GAGAACGTCTCCTGAGCTGATGTAATCCTCATAGGAATAGAGGCGGTACTTGACGGCTGCAAAGTAGTCGATTCCATAACCGCTTCTGCTGTCCCTGATATATGTAAGCGGCATGACATACACGACTTCGGGATTGACCGTGAGCGTGCTCTCTCCGATTCCCGTCATGTACTTCACGCCGAGAAGGTATGCCTTGGCATCCGGAGTGACATTCTCGTCCTTGTCGGGTCCCGGGCTTGTCTCGAATCCCGGCATTGCGAAGTTGTCGAGCAGCAGCTGGGCGTAGACTGCAAAACCATTGAACGGTGTCCAGTTGACTTCGAATGTCAGCGTCGAATTGGTGTTGTTCGGCATATATGCATTATGCATGAAGTAAAGCGGACTCAATGCCAGGAACGGGATGCTTCCGTCCTGGGAATCGAGTGTGACAGCCTCCGTGAGTGCAACCGAAAGCTTATCGGAGAAGAACCTTCCCTCGAAGCGGTGAGCGGAATAGAGAGCAACTCCCTTGAGTGCACTTGCGGAAGATGTACCACTACTTCCATGATATTCCGTTCTGTTGGAAGCCTTAGTAGTATCCGAACCTTCCGGGAAGCTGTAGTAGTTCATCTTGCTGTTGAAGAACGAGAGAAGGTATGTGTACTTGAAGGAACCGTTGTATGCTGTTGCACGGATCATGTCATGGTACGGGAAGCTGTCGCTGAGAGCGAGGTTGCCCGTGCTGCCGCTGCCCCAGTTGATTCTGTCACGTCCGATCTGCAGCGACCAGCCTGAGCCGCCGACGGAGAGGAACGCGCGTGACGGGAAGTTGACATCGAGCATCTTGAGGTCGAACTCGAAGTTCTGGAGCATCGGGATATTGGAGTTGAATGCTGTCGATCCAATTTCCTTTGCTCCCCTTACGGAGTTCGAAAGATAGACGTTGAAGTACGAATAGAAGTTTGAGCCGAACCAGTTTTCCCAGTCGATCTCGAAGAAATGGTTGTTCTTCGTGAGGTCCTGGCCGAACCAGTATCTTCTGCCTGCGAATGCCTTCTCCGCTACGCCTCCGACATCGGTACGGGTGATGTCATCACCTGTGTAAGTATGTGCATAGATATCGAGATTGAGGAAGCCGTCGAATTCCATGGCCCCGCCGTCATAGCTTATTGATGCATCGCCCGAGAGCTCCGCCTTCACGTCCTCATACTCTGATGCAAGGTAGGACGGAATGGAATTTTCGTCGAGCTTATCGACCATCTTCAAAAGTTCATCTCCGCTCCACGGACCTGTGGTCGACGGAAGAGCATGACCTGTTGCAAGATAGAGCTTTGCTATCTTCTGGTAAACAGCACTGTCAACACTGTAGATTGTCTGGCTGTTGGTTGCCGCCGTCACCACTGACAGCGCCAGAAAGAGGAAAAGTACAACTGAAAGTATTTTCTTCATTATTCACCCCTGATATTTTTCTAAAACGACGAAAGTATAACACATAACACTTCTGTTTCCACAGCAGTGAGAGCTCTTTCTGTCGGATATTGAGTCTATTTGCCTGTGTACACCACCTTTGTCTTTGTGGTATCTACACCCCAGGAGGAGGGATCTCCAAGCTTGCCTTCGGCACTGGCGACTGTAATCGTGGCAAGCTTGCTACAGAAGAGAAACGCATCCTCCTCGATGGAAGTGACAGTTGACGGAATGGAGACGGATGTAAGTTCCTCGCAGTCATAGAACGCATCCATATCTATGAACTCGACGCCCTCCTCGATGGTGACTGTCTGGAGTTTCGAGCAGTTGCTGAAGGCACGATGACCGATTTTCTTCACGTTACCCGGAACTGTGAGTTTCACAAGGTCATAGCAGTAGACAAATGTAGACGAGAGAATTTCCTTCACAGAAGAGGGTATCGTGATCTCTGAAAGCTGGCTGCATCCGTAAAACGCAGCCTGACCCAGCGTTTCGAGTCCGTCGGGAAGAGTGACTGACGAAAGGCGGTAACAGTCTCCGAATGCACCCTGTCCTATCTCCTTCAGAGTGGAGGGAAGATTGACTGTCTCGAGTTTCTCACATTCAAGGAATGCATTCGCACCGATTCGGGTCAGAGAATTCGGGAGTTTCACACTCTCGAGATTTCTGCAGCGGGCGAAGGCTCTCGGTTCGAGTTTCGTGACGCCTTCGGGAATAGTTACACTCTTTACTTTCGAGAAGCCGCAGAATGCCTCATAGCCGATTGAAGTGATTTTTCTTCCGTTGACCTCAGTCGGAATCTCCACCGTCTCCCCGACAAGATCATAGTTGACCCAGTTGAGGACTCCGTCCCTTGATACCCTGTAGAGGGATGACTTTCCAGTTGACGGAGAACAGGAGATGAAAAGCGCGAGTACGAGGACGATTGCTGTTATGTATAAAGCTGTTTTTTTCATGTTCATATACCTGACGAGAGAAAAGATAGCACATCCGGAAAGAAAGTGGGAGATACTCTCATACCTTCAGATACCCGATCATTCTCTCATATGCTCCCGCTGCCTCTCTTACAAGAGGAAGTGCGGCATACATATGATACATTCCTTCTCCCACTTCAAGGGTGACTTCTGTTCCGAAGGATCTGAGCCTTCCGGCCGTCGAAGCTGCCGCTGCAGAAAAGACTTCTTCCCCGCCGTACGAAAGGTATGCGCTTTTGAGAGAGGTGTAGTTCCCTCTCTGCATGTACATCATCCAGTCTGGAAGAATACGTTCTCCAGCCATGCCGGAGAATATATTGTCAAGAGCAGCTGTACTCATGATAAGGTCACTTCCGTTCTTCTCCTCTGCCGTTTTCCTTTCCTCCGCCGTCAGGGCAGAGCCGGGAGACGAGAGATAGAGCTTTCCCGGAAGGAGAAGATTCTTCTTCTCCTCGTTGATGTACGACATGAGACAGAGTGTCATGAATGCTCCCGAAGAGCCGCCGAGGAATGCGATATCATCCGCATCATAGGAAGAAAGCATCATAGTATAAGTTGAAAGCAGCATATCGAGGGCATCGAAGAGCGTGTACTTCGGTGCAAGGGGAAAATACGGTACGGCAACATCACGCCCTGTTCTGTCGGCCAATCTCAGAGCCGACTTCACCTGGGCCCTGCCGGGGTATTCAAGCATGCCGCCTCCGACGATGAAGATGAGAAGTGAATCAGCTTTCTCTCTGTGTTTTATGAGAAGCACGGGATGATCGGACACCGTCCTCGTTTCAAAGTCATATCCATCCTTCTTCAAGAGTGGTATTTCAGGCACGGCCCTGTCCGAACCGAACATGTTTACTAATTCCCCGTACGGCCTTGCCATACGCCTCTGCATCCCGAGAATCCGGAACGCCTTCCTCAGAAGTGCATATTTCAACGACATAACATACTCCCTACCGGGTGACTCTATTGGCAAAGAAAGTTTTCTTCAACCGGTTAGTCACAATTAACTACAGAATCATGGTAATAAGGGAAATAGTCAGAGGAGAGAGAAAGAGCGTGAGAAGCATTGTCTCGTTGACGAAGCAGCTGTCACGTCCGTACTTCCCGGCAAGTATGACATTGATAGCGCCGACGGGAACGGCGGAAAGAAGAACGACTGTACCGGAAAGCGCTCTGTCGAAATGGAACGGAAGCAGCATGAGATATACGAGAAGCGGGAGAATGACCAGCCTCATCAGAGCCACAAGATAGCCTTCCTTACGGCTCACGATTCTCTTTATGTCAACCCCTGTAAGCCATGTTCCGATTATCATCATGCTCAGCGGTGTGCTGATGCCACCGGTGACAGTGAGAAAACTCTGTATTACCGCAGGAAGTTTCCAGGGAAGGAAGAAGAGAATTATGGAAAGACAGGAGGAGATGGAAAGAGGATCGAGAAATATGGTCTTCAGCGTATCGGGAAGGCTTTTACGCTCCCCGTCGTAGAGTCTGACTCCGAGAGTGAACATGAATGCATTGAAGACAAGATTATACACTACGGCATAAATCACGCCCTCACGTCCGAAAAGAGCAGAGGCAAGAGGGATTCCTACGAAGCTTGTGTTTGCGAAAACCGACATGTTCACACACGGGACAATCTTACTTTCATCCCTTATTGAGACCCTGAAAAATGGAAACGAGATGATGAATGCGACTGTATAGTACAGGGATACAGTCAGAAACGAGAGACCGACGTTCCTCATCATGCTACCACTCGCGCTCTCTGCTCCGGAGGCAAGGAAGGAGGCAGGCAGAGTCACTGAAAGCAGTATATTCTTCAGTTCATTGACTGTATTGCCGGAGACGAGATTCATCTTCCGGATGAAGTAACCCAGGGCAATAAGAAGAAACATCTGTGCAAGTGATGACAAAAGGGTCTCAAGATACATGGCCGAATTCCTTTCCCCTTAAGGTTCCTACCATCCTGGTGTTTTGTCAAACTCCAATTTGCGGACGCTCCGGCTTCAGCCTGTCTCGAATGCGGCCTTGAAAGCTCTGGAAGAGAACGCCTTCTCAAAGTCGCTGAGATGATACTTCTCAACCGGCGGAAGCACTATCCTCCCGGATGACAATGCCTCGAGTGCCGGCTCAAACGGGCCGCATCGGCTTCCGACAACGGTGAGTTCGTTCACGGGGATGATACTGAGATCGAACGACACCTTTTCCGCATATGTGCTCTTGAGAACGATTGTTCCCTTCTTTCTGACTGCACTGAGGGCATCGCTGAAGCCCGAGGGGTTTCCGCTTGCCTCGACCACTATCTCGTATCCTTCCCGTTCTGCTGCGTTTGTCGTCTTCCCGAGCGGCGAAAAGAGTCTGAGCTTCTCTTCATGTTTTCCGACGACGGTAATATCGGCCCCGACCATGCTCATGACGGAGGCGATGCAGAGAGAGAGCCTTCCGTCTCCGATTATAGCAAGAGGAGTACCTCTTTCCACCTTCACCTGTTCCAGGATTTCGAATGCGGCGGCAAGAGGCTCCGTGAATACCGCTCTTTCGGACGGAAGCGAATCGGGAACGACATGCAGGAGGTCTGTACGGAGGACCATGTACCGGGCAAAGCATCCGTCTCTCGAAAGTCCGGGAGTCTGCCTCGAGGAGCAGTGATGTTCTCTCCCCGTAAGACAGTACAGGCACTTTCCGCAGTTCTCGTTGATTTCTCCGACGACACGCTTCCCGACAAGTGACCTGTCATCGGACTCTTCGACAACGCCGACGAACTCGTGTCCCATTATGCCCCTGAAAGAGGGCCTGTAGAGCTTGAGGATTTCCCTGTCAGTCGAACAGACTGCGGCAAGGAGGATTCTTATGAGACTCTGCCCCTCTCCCCTCCGGGGGACAGGCAGATCTGTACGATAGAGAGCCTTCTCCCCGTCGAAGTATATACCTTCCATGGTTCTGATTATGTAGGGAGAAGTGAAAGCCGTCCACAGAAAAAAAGAGCTGTCCCCGCTGAAGAGACAGCCCGTTAACATATCAGAGAGTAACCGCGGTTCCTTTTTCCGTAACTGTAACAGAGGAAGAGGAGTCGACAGTGACGCTGACGTTTCCGAAGGAAAGAGCGGAAGCGAATGCGTACTCGCTCTCGACATCAGATGCAGCTGAGAGTGTATATGTCCCCTCTCCGAGAGCATCAGAAGCGATGAAAACGCTCGAGGAGACCGCATTCTCCGGCACTGTGAAAGCAAGAATCACATTGCCGCTCTCGTCGAGAAGCGTAAGTGTATCACCGGAAGAGAGAGAGCCTCTTGACTGAAAGCCGCCGAAGCCGCCATCTGGCATTCCGGCTGTCGTACCGTCGGGAAGCGACGGAATCTCGCCCGTATTTACGGGGTCGGATCCTCCTCGTCCGCCCTTTCCTCCGCCGAAGCCGTTCCGGGGCATTTCGGGTACTCCCTCCGGTTTCTCGGGGGCAGCGGAATCACCGTCTTCCGGTTTCCCGGGTGCCGATGTGTCACTGTCCCCTGACGGAAGAGACGGAGGTGTCATGGTATCACCATCGGGAGGTGTCACATCCTCACCCTCGGGAAGATTCTCCGGCTTTGTGAAAGACTCTCCGTCGAAGCCCTCGTGAGGAGTCATTCCTCCGAAATCGAATCCGCCTCCGACATTCATCGACATGCCGCTGTAGAGATAATAGCCTGTCGAGGAGGAAGACGACGGATGCTGGTTCGTTCCGCCCATTGCAATGACCGTGCCTCCTGTGTATGTGAATCTTGAATCGGAATCACAGTCGATACCGCCCTCCGGAACATCAGAGCCGAGAGCGATGAGGACACCGCCGTTTATTGTGACGGTTCCGTTGCTGTCGACGGCATCATTTGCCGACGAATGTGCATACACGAGACCTCCGTTGATGGTTACCGCTGCCTTTCCGTCCTCGGATGCATTGAGAGAATCATCTGTGGTGTTGATGATTATCTTGCCGCCGTTGATTGTGACACTTCTCTTTCCCTCGATTCCTTCCGGAGATACACCATCATTGGCTTCTGGAGTCGAATCCTCACGTGGCGTAGCGTATGTGTTTACAGTTATGAGACCGTTGTTGATGTAGACATCTGCAGAGGGATCGTTGACAGACGAGGATGTATCGCCGTCCTCTGTCGTGTCGAACCCGGCACTGATTCCCTTGCCGGATGTATTGATGACAATCTCGCCGCCGTTGATGAGGACATAGCCCTTACCCTTTCCGTACTCCGTCTCCTCTTCGTCACCGTCAACCTTTATTCCCTTGTTCTCCATACCTTCGGTCATGTTGAGTCCTGTGACTGTCACACTTCCGCCGTTCTGGACATAGCCGTTGACAGGCTTTATTCCCGTGCCGCCGCTTGTCGTGCTGTCAAGGGTAACGTTGACTGAGCCGCTGTTGACGACGATGACATCGTCAGAGACGATTCCGTTCTTCGTCACCGCGTACACGTTGAGAGTTCCGTCTCCCGTAATCACGAGAGAACCTGCAGCCTTGACTGCGTTGGTCTCTGTTTCCGTGCAGCCCGTGAGACTGCTCTCTCCGACGAGCACCATGAAACAGGTAGTCGTGCTCTTGAGCTTCAGTGCCTGCTCGTCACTGCCGTCGGAAGATGTGACTCTGACGCCGTCAAGAGTAAGCATGTAGTCGCTGTTCTCCGAGACTACAGTGACACCCTTTCCGCTTTCACCTGAAAGAATGATGTTGTACTTTCCCTCTCCCGAGATTGTGATTGTTGTCTTCTTTTTCTTTTCCTCGACAGTAACGGCACCGTCAAGATAGCTTTCGCTGAGTGAAGAGAGGTCGATTGATACGCTCTCGTAATCATCTGCGTTGAAGATGTAGTCTTCACTGTTGTAGGTGGAAGGCATCTGGTCAGATGATGGTACCACGGTTGCCTTTGCCTCTTCGTCACTGATCCATCCCGATATCACCGAAGTGAACGTACCGGTGAGGCCTGAAACGGCTTCTCCCGTTTCCTCTATGTCAGCCTTCGCTTCCTCCGTCTCCGTCTTTCCTGATGAGGATGCACAGGAAACCGGAAGCAGACTGAAAATCAATATAATTGAAATGAATGACAATATTGTTCTCTTTCTCATTCTGTTCTCCTTGATGCAATATTACTTCCCGAACCTTTAAGAAACCTTAAAGTCAGAGCAAAAAGAAATCTGCATCAACAACCTTCCCTCAGGAGCAGGAGTCCCCTTCGTTCACAGCCACAGGAACAACGAGGAAATCTACTATATCCTCTCGGGAAGAGGGAGTGCGGTAAGCGACGGCGAGACTGTGAAACTGGAAGAGGGCGACGCACTCAGACTTTCACCTGAAGCCAGAAGACAGTTCTCCGCATCAGAGGATTTCCCTCTTTCATACATGTGCATACAGGTGAAGAAGGATTCTCTTTCAGAATACACTGCATCGGATGCGGTAATCGGTCAGGACATGAGCTCTCCGGAGCGCTTTTTTCATTCGGCCTTCACCTCGAAGATGAACTCTGCCCAGGAGCCGTACTCGCTCTGGCAGTAGATTCTTGCATGATGGTTGGCGGCAATCGTGCTGGCTATTGCAAGCCCCAGTCCGTAGCTTCCGTCCTTACCCGTACGTGCCTTGTCGGCGCGCCAGAAGCGTTCGAAGATTCTCGTCCGGTCCTCTTCCCTTACGCCCTCACCCTCATTTTTAACGCTGAGGAATACCGTCCTGTGCTTCTCTGTGAGAGAGACAGTGACAGTCGTGTTGTCATATGAATACTTCAGGGCATTCGACAGGAGAATCGAGACGAGTTTCTCGATTTCTCCCTCATCCCCCTTCATGAATACCGAAGGCTTTATGTCGCACTCGATTGTTATTCCCTTCTCCCATGCAAGAGCCTCGAATGGAAGAACAGAGCCCTCCAGAAGATGCGAGAGGTCGATACTGCAGGTCTCCTTCTCCCTTTCCGTTACAGAAGTCAGGTAGAGAAGGTCCCTTACTAGAGAATCCATGCGGTGGGTTTCCTTGTTTATGTAATCAAGCCAGCAGCTTCCGCCTTTCTCGCTCTTCAGCACATCGGCATTGGCCTGTATTACTGCAAGCGGAGTCTTGAGTTCATGGCTTGCGTCCCATATGAACTGGTTCTGCTTCTCGAATGCATCACTCACAGGCTTCACCATCATCGCCGTAAGCTTCAGAGAAAGAAGAAAAAGAAGAATCCAGGCCCCGCAGCCTCCGACTGTTCCCCATATGACGGAACGGTGAAAGTCATTGAGAGAAGACGAAGCATCGAGAACCGTGTAGGAAAAACCGTCAGGTGTCGTGTGCCTCAGGTAGTAGTACCCCTTTCTGTAGCCGAAGTCATTTCCGTCGCTGCCGATCAGAAGGAGAATACCGGAAACGGAGTCATCATCATAATAGCCGTTTCTGTCGGATGAATATCTGATGAGAGCACCCTCATCGTCAGTCTCCACAGTCAGCATGTTGCCGCCGTACTCTCTGAAGAGTCCTGTCTCTCCGTTCTCAATGGGAGGATTATCATCAGGTAGGGATGGAGAGACAAAGGGAAAGCTTTCAAGACTCCGTCTTATCTCTCCCCTCTTCTGCGTCTCGGGTACAACCACTATGAATGCAATAAGAAAGAGTATTATGAGTGTGAAGCTCGTCATCATCACGATAAGGAGCTTGCGTCGCAGGGCCTTTATCATCTTTTCTCCAGTGAATAGCCGATTCCCCGGCTGGACTTTATCTCGACCGAGGAACCGATGAACCTGAGCTTTTTTCTCAGAAATGATATGTATACCTCACTCGATGAGGTTTCTGTACTGCTGTCGAATCCCCAGAGCTTTTCATAGATCTGGTCCTTCGGGACAATGCGTCCCTCTGCAGACAGAAGCATTTCCATAAGCGTGATTTCCCTTGCACTGAGTCTTACCGATTCTCCTCCAGATGATACAAGCCTTCCCTCCTCCTTGCGGAGAGTGATATCCCCGAAAGCAGGAGTTGTGTCGATAAGGGTATCCCTGCGGCGTGCAAGGGCATTCACACATGCCACGAGCTCATCCATCTCAAACGGCTTCGGAAGATAGTAGTCGGCTCCGCCGTTAAGGCCGCGGATCCGACTCGAGAGGTCACCCTTTGCAGTCAGCATCAGTACGGGAGTGGAAATGTTTTCCTCCCTCAGACTCTTCAGAACGGAGAAACCGTCAAGGGATGGAAGCATCACATCAAGAATGATGATGTCATATATGCCGCATCCGGCCGCGTCCAGCCCCTCTCTTCCGTCAAAAGCCTGCTCTGTGAGCCATCCCTTCATTCTGAAAGTATGTGCAAGTGCATCGGAGAGTCCTCTTTCGTCCTCGATAATCAGAAGCTTCATGGCCCGATTATAGAGAAAAGGGAAACCACTTGTCATTATTTTTTTCTTCGGCTAGACTTCACACAACTCGTCAGAGGGCAGGTCGTTCGGAGAAACGACAGCCGGATAAGACGCAGGTTGAAATACCTGTTTCTTATCCGGCTTTTTTTGTTTTAAAGGAGAAAAAGTATGGAAAATCTTTTAACCGGAAAAGTGAAACCACTCTATTTGAAGTATCTGTCGGCAGCATTCGGCAGCGCACTCATCTCGTCCATCTACGGCCTAGTCGACATGGCGATGGTCGGTCAGTACCAGGGCCCTGACGGAACGGCTGCACTTGCAGTCGTGGCACCGGTGTGGAACGTCATCTACAGCCTCGGCCTCCTGACGGGAATCGGAGGAAGCGTCATCTTCTCGATGAAGAGAGGAATGGACGGAGGAAAGAAGGGAAACGAGAACGAATACTTCACTTCGTCTGTTATCCTCTCCGTAATCCTCGCCGTTCTCTCGACGCTCGCACTCTTTCTCTTCGAGGACGGAATTCTCACGTTCTTCGGTGCAGACGATGTTCTCCTTCCGCTTGCGAAGGATTACCTCAGGCCTATTAAGTACGTATTTCCCCTCTTTCTCTTCAACCAGGCACTCGCCGCATTCCTCCGTAACGACAACAGCCCCTCTCTCGCAACGGCTGCAGTACTCTCGGGGGGCATCTTCAACGTATTCGGAGACTGGTTCTTCGTATTTCCCTGTGACATGGGTCTCTACGGTGCAGGACTTGCGACGGCAATGGGAAGTGTCGGCTCGTTTGTAATCATGATCACCCACTTCTTCAGAAAGAGATGCACGCTGAGACTCGAGAAACCGCAGCGTCCGCTCCATCAGGCAAAGCGCATCGCTGTCACGGGATTCTCCACATTCTTCATCGACGTTGCGATGGGGATACTCACAATCCTCTTCAACAAGCAGATAATGCACTATCTGGGGTCCGCCGCCCTCTCGGTATACGGTCCCATCATCAACGTAAGTACATTCGTTCAGTGCTCGGCCTACTCCGTCGGTCAGGCGTCACAGCCCATAATATCGACGAACTACGGAGCAGGAAACGGAGCAAGAATAAGGGAAACGTTGAAGTACAGTATTATAACGACATTCATCTTCGCCGTCTTCTGGACAGCCCTCAGCGAAGCCGTGCCGAACCTCTACATACACATTTTCATGAACCCGACAGACGAGGTTCTCGAAATAGCACCTGCCATCATAAGGATGTACTCGGTATCATTCATGCTGCTCCCGTTCAACATCTTCTCGACATACTACTTCCAGGCAATCATGAAAAGCGGGACGTCGATGGCGGTATCTGTGATGAGGGGTCTTGTGATAAGCGGAGCTCTCATTCTGACGCTTCCCGTCTTCCTCCCCGCGTCCTCGATCTGGATGAGTATGCCGGTGACCGAGCTCATCACTGCCATCTATGTCGCATCGATGATGAAGAAATATACCGCTGCTCTGCCGGTGAGTGAGTAACTGAAGTTTCCAATTCGTCACCATTTAATCCGGTTGTTTTACCGCTTTCTATCTGTGATAATGAGAGAAGCAAGGAAACACATGGATAACAGCAAGGTGAGAGTTCTCCTCGTGAAGGAGAGCGTATTTCAAGACAACGACAGAGAGGCCGAGAAACTCAGGGGCGAACTACGCTCTAAGAGAGTCTTCCTCATGAACCTGATGTCGAGTCCGGGAAGCGGAAAGACGACAACCCTGACGAGAATAATCGAAAGGCTGAAGGACGAATACAGAATCGGGGTCATGGAGGCCGATATCGACAGCGATGTCGATGCCGTGAAGATAAAGGCGCTCGGAGTCAAATCCGTCCAGCTTCACACGGGCGGCATGTGCCACCTCGACGCGGCAATGACAAGGCAGGGTCTTGAGGCCATAGGAATCGACGACCTCGACTTCGTAACGCTCGAGAATGTGGGTAACCTCATCTGTCCTGCGGAGTTCGACACGGGAGCTGTCAGGAATGTCATGATACTCTCCGTTCCGGAGGGAGATGACAAACCGCTGAAATACCCTCTGATGTTCAGCACGGTCGACTGTGTCATCATCAACAAGATTGACGCCGCATCCTTCTTCGATTTCGATATCGAGAAATGCAAGGAATACATCCGGCAGCGCAATGTGAAGAATCCTCCGGTATTCCCTGTCTCCGCCAAAACCGGAGAGGGAATGGATGCACTCGTGGAATGGCTCAGAAATGAAATAGACGAATGGAAGGGAGAAAGAGAGAATGGCTAGAGAAAACATCATAAAGCTCGGACAGAAGATTACTGACAGAATCGGCGTGAAGGTCACGGAGAACGAACCGGAATACTGGGGACTCGACCCCATACTCACGGATGAGATGGCCGACATCGCACTCAAGATGGATGTCCGCAAGCCGATAACGCTCGAGGCTCTTTCAAAGCGCACGGGAGTCGAGAAGAATCACCTCGAGAAGGTTCTCTACGACATGGCGTGTGTCGGTATAATCGAATACAACTGGGAGAACGAGAAGAGGGAGAAGCAGTACGTCCTTCCCATGTTCGTTCCGGGAAGCGCAGAGTTCACGAACATGAGCCAGAAGCAGCTTGAGGAACATCCCGAGCTCGGAAAGTTCTTCGAGAACATGTCACGCCTGCCGCTTGAGAAGGTGACACCCTTCGTTCCTATGGGCGGTGCGGGAATCGGGATGCACGTCATTCCTGTCGAGAAGGCAATCAGCATGGAGAACAAGGCAGTCTCCATCGAGAAGATATCATACTGGCTCGACAAGTATGACGGACGCTACGCGGCGTCGCCCTGCTCCTGCCGTCTCTCGAGGCGCACATTCGACGAAGGCTGTGCAGACAACCCCGAGGACTGGTGCATCGGTGTCGGCGACATGGCCCAGTACCTTGTCGAAACCAACAGAGGTCACTACATCACGAAGGATGAGGTGATAAAGATACTGAAACATGCAGAAGACATGGGCTTTGTCCATCAGATCACGAACATCGACGGAGAGGACAAGATCTTCGCCATCTGTAACTGCAACGTCAATGTCTGCTATGCCCTCAGGACAAGCCAGCTCTTCAATACCCCGAACCTTTCCCGCAGTGCATACGTTGCAAAGGTTACGAAAGAAGACTGCGTCGCATGCGGCAAGTGCGTCGAATCGTGTCCCGCCGGCGCCGTGAAACTCGGGCAGAAGCTCTGCCAGAAGGACGGAAGCGAAATCGAATACCCCAGACAGGTTCTCCCAGATGACGTCAGATGGGGCCGTCACATGTGGGCGGAAGACTACAGGGACAGAAACAGAAAGAACAGCTACGACACGGGAACATCTCCATGCAAGAGCTCATGCCCGGCCCACATCGCAGTCCAGGGCTACCTGAAGCTTGCGTCAATGGGAAAGTATACGGAAGCCCTCGCACTCATCAAGAAGGACAATCCCCTTCCTGCAGTCTGCGGCAGAATATGCAACAGACGCTGTGAGGAGGCATGCACAAGAGCAACGCTCGACAAGGCCGTCGCAATTGACGAAGTCAAGAACTTCCTCGCATCCCGTGATCTCAATGCCGAGACAAGATATGTTCCCGAAAAGAGAATTCCTTCCAACAGAGGAGAGTTCCCGGAGAAGATAGCAATCATCGGTGCAGGCCCCGCCGGTCTCAGCGCAGCATACTTTCTCGCCCTTACGGGCTACAGACCGACGGTATTCGACAAAAGAAGCGAAGCCGGGGGCATGCTGAGGTACGGCATTCCTTCATTCAAGCTCGAGAAGGATGTGATCAGAGCAGAAGTCGACGTGATAAGGGAACTCGGAGTCGAATTCGTCTTCAACACCGAAGTCGGAAAGGACATAACAATACAGGACCTCAGGAATCAGGGTTACAAGGCATTCTACCTCTCCGTCGGCTGCCAGGGCGGAAGACTGCCCGGTATCCCGGGAGAAGAGGGAGAAGGAGCCGTGACTGCAGTCGAATTCCTCAGAAAAGGAGAAGATGCGCGCTCGGGCCGCAAAACAGTCGTCGTCGGAGGCGGAAACGTCGCAGTCGATGCAGCACGCACTGCCCTGCGTAAATCCGACGCGGTTCTCATGTTCTCGCTCGAGAAGAGAGACGAGATGCCGGCAGCGGACGAGGAAATCGAAGAAGCCGAAAGCGAAGGCGTGAAAATGAATCCCGGCTGGGGACCGAAGGAGGTTCTGAGAGACGATAGCGGAAAAGTCAGAGCAGTCGTCTTCAAGCGATGTACATCGGTATTCGACAGCGAGAAGCGCTTCAACCCGGTATACGACGAGAGCGACACAATCACAATAGAGTGTGACAGCGTGATATTCGCCATCGGACAGAAGGCTGACTGGGGTAAACTTCTCGAGGGAGAGAGCGTCACTCTCAGGAGAAACGGCCTTGTCGAAGCGGATGCGCTCACATACCAGACATCACAGAGCGACATCTTCGCGGGAGGTGATGTCTACACGGGACCGAAGTTCGCAATCGACGCAATCGCGGCAGGACGGGAGGCTGCAATATCGATGCACCGCTTCGTTCAGCCCCACTCCTCTCTCACAATCGGCCGTAACCGCAGGGACTTCAATATCCTGGACAAGGAGAACATCCTCATAAAGGAATATGACAGGACGGAGAGACAGACTGCCGGTCATAAAACAGAGACAGAAGGGAGAACCTTCAGAGACCTCAGGCTCCCGTTCACCGAAGAACAGGTAAAGAAGGAGACGGCGAGATGCCTCGGCTGCGGCGCAAGCGTCGTTGACCCCAACCGCTGCCTCGGATGCGGCGTATGCACAACAAAGTGCGAGTTCGATGCGATAAAGCTCTACCGCGTGCACCCCGAAGCCTCCACGATGATCAGAAGCGAGGACAAGATCAAGGCAGTTGCGAAGTATGCGATAAAAAGAGGAATCAGGATACTCAGGAACCCGAACAGCACCTCCGATCCGGAGAAACTCA
>CAZKIT010000024.1:0-15041 GCA_964552905.1 uncultured Spirochaetaceae bacterium | reverse complement strand
CTTCTGCAATGCATTCCATCCGTTCCACGGCTTCTCGATGATGAGCTGCGGTCATATTGCAGAGATGAACACATCTGCAATCTACATCGTCGGAGCAAGAGAGCCCGGCATTGCAAGAGGCATGGGACTCAAGACAAGAGCCACATTCGAGGAAGCTCTTGCGGATGCCCAGAGAAAGTATCTTCCGGAGAATCCGAACATCCTCGCTCTTCCTCTCACATTCAAGGTCGGTGCAGTGCACCTCGCAATGAAGAATGAAGTCTACGACGGTTCCAACGGACATGCCGGCGACTCCACAATCATGAGATAAAAGCCGGAGAATAGAAAACCAAAAAACAGTGCCTTCGCATCATACGGTGCGGAGGCATTTCTAATCTGAATGCCTGCAGTTCAAGGATGTATGTTTTTGCGTATTGCAGGTGAGAGTAGGGCTTCGGATTCTGTTTTGAAAACAATATCATGCTGACTAAAAATCCCGTCCTATGCGGTAACAGGACGGGAGTTATCATCAAAGAGGGTTTCTGCCTCAGAGCATCATGCCGAACTTGAAGCAGTTGTAGATGGAGAGTGCGATGATGATGGCCATCAGAATCATGAAGAGCTTGTCCACTGCCTTGTTGTCCATCTTCTTCGAGAACATTCTTCCCACCGTGCTTCCGACGACGGCGCAGACCATCATCATGATGAGCATCGGCCATTCAAACTCCGGAACCGTGTTAGTCACGAGAGATGTCATGAGTGAGAATACCTGGGAGAAGAAGATGACGAAGAGCGAGGAGAGAGCTGCTGTCTTCGTTTCCATGCTGAAGAGGTAGGAGAGTATCATGATGTTGATCGGTCCTCCTCCTATACCGAGGAACGATGAGAGGACGCCGAGGAAGAGACCTACAATGAGTGCGATGACAGGGCTCTTGACGTTCTTTGTCCTGACTGACGCCTTCTTGAGTGTGTAGATGAATACGCTTGCCGTAAGAAGAACCATTATGATGTTCTGTACAAGCCCTACGAATGCATCCTTTCCGGCAGCTCTCTTCACGATATCGAAAAGCTGTTTGCCGGCAACTCCTCCGACAGCTCCGCCGAGAGCAAGCATGAAGGTCCGTAAATCTACCTTGAGTTCCCTGCGGCTTCTCAGAAGGGAGACAACCGTCATCGTGAGGACGGTCGTTCCGCTTAAAAAGCTTATCTCCGATGTCGGCATGGAGAAGATGAGGTCCATGACGGGCTTGATGAGGACGCCGCCTCCTATACCGCTGATGGAACCGACTACGGTTGCAGCGAGAACAACGAGAGCAAAGAGAAAAGTCACCATGAGAACACCTCGATTTTTTTAGAAGGATACTTTCTTTTATGATATAATTAAATTGTTTAATTATAATCTACTGTATATCTCACACCTCTCCGTGTCAATCGAGATGAAGAAACAGAAGAAGAGACGGAGTATTAAGGAAATTCATCCTTTGACCGGGCCGGAGCAGTGTTAGACTTAAAGCGGAGGAAACTATGGACAGAAAGTATTATTCGTATTCGAAGGATCAGCTTCAGGAAGGAAGAATCCCCGTCAAATGTCTGGGTGACAGCGGCGAGGTGTTCAGTGAAATCGCCCACATTATGGTAGATACAATCGAGGAGCACAACAGAAGGGGAGAGAAGACTGTGTTCATCTGTCCTGTCGGCCCCGTGGGACAGTACCCGATATTCGTGCGTCTCGTAAAGGAGAGGAATGTCAGCCTCAGGAACTGCTGGTTCTTCAACATGGACGAGTACCTGACAGATGAAAGGAAATACATAGACAAGTCATCACCGCTTTCCTTCAGAGGATTCATGGAAAGAACGGTGTATTCGCAGATTCCGTCATCGCTGAATGTTCCGGAGAGCCAGAGGTTCTTCCCGGATCCGGAGAACCCGGAGAGCGTCGGAAGAAAAATCGAAGAGCTCGGCGGCGTCGATGTATGCTTCGGCGGCATCGGAATCAACGGTCATCTTGCATTCAACGAAGCGGAAGAGGTAAGCGCAGAGGAGTTCAGCACAAGGGATACACGTGTTCTCAGGATAAGCCGTGAGACCAGATGTGCCAACGCCATCGGAGATCTCGGCGGTGCAATCGATGCAATGCCTGTTTATGCGATAACCATAGGAATCAAAGAGATACTCGCTTCGAGAAAGGTCGTTCTGGGAGTATTCAGACCCTGGCACAGGGCTGTATTGAGACAGGCTCTCTTTGACGAGCCTTCAGGACATTTCCCTGTAACACTGCTGCAGAATCATCCTGATGCCCTGATTCTCGCGAACTCCGTCGCATCGGAGAAGGCATTCTGAGATGATTATAAAAGGCCGCATTCCGGAAAACGGAAAACTTGTCGCATCCTCGATTACAGTTTCTGACGGAATCATTGAGGATATAACGCCTGCAGGGGATGAAAATCTTCCTCTCATACTTCCCGGTTTCATCGATGTCCACACCCATGGCGGCGGAGGAATCGATGTCAATCATCTGAGAAATGATGAGGATATAGAGGCTCTTTCATCCTTCTATGCATCCCGCGGGGTCACATCCGTCCTTCTTTCCGTCATGACAGATACGAAGGAGGAGATGATGAGGCTTGTCAGTCTCATCGGAAGGAATACCGGGAGAAAACTGCCGGGAGCGGAAATCATGGGAATTCACCTTGAAGGTCCGTTCCTGAGTGAGGTCTACAAGGGCTGCATGCCGTCCTCCCTCATCCTCGATCCCGACACGGCTCTGTTTGATTCGTTCTGTACGGCCTCGGGCGGAAATGTAAGATACATAACCATCGCACCAGAGAGAAAGGGAGCACTGGAGTTCATAAGACACGCTGCGGACAGGGGAATCGTGGTTTCAATGGGACATTCGGATGCTTCGTATGAGGAGGCAGTGGAGGCCATAGAGGCCGGAGTCACATCCGCCACCCATCTCTTCAATGCAATGAAGCTCTTCCACATGCACCGTCCGGCAATATCGGGAGCGGCGCTCGAGAGTGATGATGTATATTGCGAGATAATTTCGGACGGCTTCCATCTCCATCCCGCGACAGTGAGACTTGTACTTAAAACCAAAGGCATCGACCATGTCGTTGCGATAACCGACTCCATTATGGCTGCCGGACTTCCTGACGGCTCCTATATGCTGGGTGTCAATCCTGTTGTCGTACGCGGAGGGGATGCCCAGACTCCGGAGGGAGTCAGAGCGGGTTCCACGCTCACACTCGACAGGGCCCTCAGGAACCTCGTTTCATTCACCGGAAAAGGAGTCGAGAAGATATGGCCTCTTCTTTCGAAGAACCAGAGCGATATGCTTCATCTCTCTGACAGGGGAGTCATAGAAAAAGGCAGAAGAGCTGACTTCGTCGTTCTTGATGATTCGCTTTGCGTCATGGAGACCATGGTAAAAGGAATAACAGTCTATAAAAGGAAGGTACAATGAAACTCTACTTCGGAGACATACACAACCACTGCGGAATATCCTACGGATACGGAAGCCTTGAAAACACTCTCAGAAATGCAAGGGAGCACCTCGACTTCGTTGCCGTCACAGGCCACGCATTCTGGCCTGATATTCCTCCTGTGACCCCGGAGACGGAATTCCTCGTCTCCTTTCATAAGAAGGGCTTCGAGAAGCTTAAGGGAAACTATGAGGGCAACAAGCTTCTTTTCGAGAAGTTCAATGATGAAGGCACTTTCACGACTTTCATAGGATATGAGATGCATTCCCATCACTACGGTGACCATCACATTGTCTCGGGAGACATGTCGATTCCTCTTCTCACGGATGCCATGTCCCCGGGAGAGTTCTATGAGGAGACGAAGAAGTACCGTGACACTGTCATAATTCCCCATCATATCGCCTATGCTCCCGGTTACAGGGGAATAGACTGGAATGAGTATGATGACTCGCTTTTCCCCGTCGTCGAAGTCATAAGCAAGCATGGCTGTTCGATGAGTGACACACATCCCTATCCCTACTACCACAACATGGGGGGAAGGGAGAGCGGAAACACCGTTTACGAAGGGCTGAGAAAGGGGAAAGTGTTCGGCTTCGTCGGCTCGACAGACCATCATGCAGGCTATCCCGGATCCTACGGCGACGGATTCCTGGCAGCGCTGGCTGAAAACAATTCCAGAAGTGCAATAATCGATGCAATAAAGAAGAGGCATACCTATGCCCTTAACGGTGACAGGATAAAGGCCGCATTCAGTGTTGACGGTGCTATGTTCGGCGACAGGGTTCCGCTTGGATCATCCCGCCACAGAATCACATACGATGCGGAACTTTCCTACTTCCTCGACAAGGCGGTCATATACAGGAATCTCGAACCCGTATGCATCCTTAACGGTGAAACGCTGAGAAGTGTCAATGAAAAGGGACGCTATAAGGTCCGTCTCGAGTTCGGATGGGGAGGAAAGAAGGATCTCATTACCTGGGATTTCGACGTATCCGTGAAGAACGGAAGCATCAGGGGACTCGAGAAGTGCTTCAGGGGAAAGAGTGTCCTTGCTCCGCAGGAGGGAGTCGAAGTCTCCCCCGACTGCAACGTGATCGACAATCACGCATCTCTTCTTTCCGACTCCGCTCTGAGCGGCAGGGTACAGACGGCGAAGAACATATCGAGTACAAGCCCGTCGACATCGAGCGTCGTGCTTGAAATCGAAGGCTGTGCGGATACCCTCCTTGCTGTCACGGTCAACGGAAGAAGAGTCGAGAAGAGTATCGGGGAACTAATCGGTTATTCCTTCAACTATCCTGTCGGCATAACAAACTCTCCGTCTTTCAAGATTCATCAGGCTGTGCCTGAAACGCAGTACAGAATAAAAGGCGAAATCGAGGACGAATATGACGGCAATGCCTTCTATCATATGGAGATATTCCAGAAGAACGGAAGCCTCGCACTCATCTCTCCGGTCTATTTTTCATAGACCGCAGAGAGAGCCGAGGGCTTAATAAAATTCAACCTACCTTTCCTGAAAACCTGATTTACACTTAATTCATAAATCGGAGGTTATACATGTCCAGAAAGGAAAAGGGAGGCAAGAACAGCGAGAAGCTGATGAACTGGGTCTGGCTCGGCATCTCACTCGCCTGTGCTCTTGCTCTGTGGACGCTCCTCTCGGTTCTGCCTGCGACTTCGCGTTCGTTCCCGAATGCGATAACGGTTTTCAAGCAGATCGGAGTCATGTTCAAGAGAGGTGTCCTTCTCAAAGATATCAAATCATCACTCATAAGCGTAAGCTGCGGTTATGCACTCGGCTTCATCATCGCACTTCCCCTTGCCATTCTCATGGCATGGTATAATCCTGTAAGACGCATTCTTCAGCCCTGGATCCAGTTCATAAGGAACATCCCGCCTCTTGCATACGTCCCGCTCATCGTCATAGCGGCAGGTGTCGGCAGAAAGCCTCAGATTATCGTCATCACGATTGCAACATCCCTCATCATGTGCATCACGATGTATCAGGGTATCGTGAATATAGACGAGACGCTGATCAAGGCTGCAAGAGTCCTCGGAGCAAAGGACAAGGATATCTTCCTCCACGTTCTCGCACCGGCATCCCTTCCGTTCATTCTCACGGCGGTCAGGCTCGGTGCCTCGTGTGCCCTCACGACACTCATCGCTGCAGAGTCGACAGGTGCACTTGCAGGACTGGGAATGAGAATCAGATCTCTCAACAACAACTTCGAGACGGCTCCGATGCTCCTCTATATCATCATAATCGGTATCATCGGAATCACAGTCGAGAAACTCATACAATTACTTGAAAGGAAGTTGACAGGATGGCAGGAGAAAAGGGAAATATAAAAGTTCATATCGAGAACGTCAAGAAGACCTACCAGGGAAGAACCGGTGAGGTCGTCGCCCTCAACGGTGTCAGTCTCGATATAATGGAGAATGAGTTCATAACAGTAGTCGGTCCTTCGGGCTGCGGCAAGTCGACCATCCTCAACATAATGGCAGGTCTTCTCGAACCGACAAGCGGAAAGATCATCTGCAACGGACAGGAAGTCCACGGCACAGGACCCGACAGGGGAGTCGTCTTCCAGCAGTATGCACTCTTTCCGTGGCTTACGGTCAAGAAGAATGTTCTCTTCTCTCTGAAGATGAAGGGAATCAAGGGACAGGAAGCCGAGGATATCGCAATGAAGTACATCAGGATGGTTGATCTCGAGAAGTTCGCGAACCACTATCCGAAAGAGCTCTCCGGCGGTATGAAGCAGCGTGTCGCGATTGCACGTGCATACGCGGCGAATCCGGAGATTCTCCTCATGGACGAGCCTTTCGGTGCGCTTGATGCACAGACAAGGACGCAGCTCCAGCAGGAGCTCCTCGAAACATGGGAGAAGGAGAGGAAGACATGCTTCTTCATCACCCATGACGTCGACGAGGCGCTCATACTGGGACAGAGAGTCGTCATCATGTCCGCCCGCCCGGGCAGAATCAAGGATATAATCGAAGTTGATATCCCGTACCCCAGGGATCAGGCAACGAAGATGAGTCCGAGATTCCTCGAACTCAAGAACAACATCTGGTCACAGGTATACCAGGAATACCTCGAGGTCAGGAAATAGGCATTCACCTGTTACAGGACAGGTAAATCATAAAAAAGGAGATTATCATGAAAAAAGTACTGACAGTTCTGTTAATCGTACTTGTCGCTTTCTCAAGCGTCTTCGCACAGGGTGCTTCCGAAGCAGCCTCATCATCAAAGGATCTTGTAGAGCTCAACGTAGCCTACATGCCGAACTATGCTTCTCTCTGCTCTGTTGTTTCAGCCATCAAGACCGGTGCATTCGAAGAGGAAGGCATCAAGGTCAACCTGGTTGAATTCGCAGACGGCCCGACTATCATCGCGGCAATGGAATCCGGTTCGATTGACATCGGTTACATCGGACACGGAGCTCACAAGCTCTGCATCAACGGCCGTGCCTCCATCTTCTGCATGTCTCACCTCGGAAACGGGGATGCCATCGTCGGTCTCAAGTCACACGGAGTCGAGACTCTTGCTGACCTCAAGGGAAAGAAGGTCGGTTATTCATCGGGTACATCCAGTGAGAACATCCTCCAGCTCGCTCTCAAGAGAGTCGGCCTCACAATGGATGACATCGTAGCTTATGAGATGGATGCATCCTCTCTGACATCTGCAATCACATCGGGTTCACTCGATGCATGTGCAACATGGTCTCCGTCAACAGAGACTATCTGCAACCAGATCGGCGATGATGCAGTCGTACTTGCAAAGAACAAGACATTCTCCGACGAGACAGTCAACATCGCATCCTGGATTGTCATGCCGTCATGGGCGGAAGAAAATCATGACCTCCTCGTGAAGTTCACAAGAGCTCTCTACAAGGGTGAGGACTACAGGGCACAGGAAGAGAACATGAGACAGGTTGCAGAATGGGTTGCAGAGCAGGTCGCAGGCGACGTCGAAGTACAGTATCAGACAGTACACGGTGCTGACTGGTATACAAAGCAGATGACAGTCGACGGAATCAATGACGGCTCTATCAAGGCTCTCTACGAAGTCCAGAAGGTTGCCTTCGGTTCCGCAGTGGATCCTTCAACACCTGTTGAGAACTATGTCCTCTTCGACATAATGCTCGAAGCTGCAGAGTGATTCATTTCATATAATTTGAGGGGCGTATGAAGGCTGCTGAACGTTTTCTACGCCCTATTTTTATAATCAAAAGGGAGAAATGAGATGGATATTTTCAGAATAAAGGGCACTGTGAAGGATTATGAATGGGGAACGACAGATTACATTCCGTCCCTTTTCGGAGGTTATACAGGTGGAAAACAGGCTGAATACTGGATGGGAACTCACCCGAATGGTGAGGCTGTTACAGAGGGCGGGGAGAAACTCTCTTCAGTCACCGGGTATTCACTGCCTTTCCTTTTCAAGGTGCTGAGTATTGCTTCCCCGTTGTCACTGCAGTGCCATCCGAATAAGGAGCAGGCGGAAGAAGGCTGGAAAAGAGAGGAAAAACTGCGTGAGAGCGGAGCAGAGCATAACTATCAGGATGAAAACGAGAAAGCCGAGATGCTTTCAGCTCTGACAAAGGTTACTGCACTCTGCGGCTTCAGGAAATTCGATGAGATAAAAAGGACTCTGGAGAACAGTATTCCGTCTTCATGGAATGAATATCTGAAAGACAAGAAAGATATCCGTGAGCTTTTCTTTTCTTTCTTCGGGTTTGAAAAGAAAATAAAAGATGAAATACTCTGTGAACTGGAAAAGACAGTGAAGGAATCTTCCGTTCCTTCTGCAGAAGACGGTTTTCTGACAAGCTATGGAATCATCAGGGAAACGCTTGTCAAATACCCGGGAGATATCGGTTCCGTTTTTCCTCTGATGATGAATGTCATACGACTTGAGCCATATGACGCTGTATACCTCGAACCGGACGTTCTTCATGCATATGTCAAAGGAAACGGCATAGAGCTGATGACAGCATCCGACAATGTGCTCAGAGGCGGTCTTACCACAAGGCATATAGATGTAGATGAGCTCGGCAGGATCATGTACTTCGGTTCATCTGACATTTCTCTGATAGAAAAGAAAAACGAGAATGGTATTGTGTGGTACCTGACGCAGAGCGAAGACTTTTCTCTCGGATACATCACAAAAAGGGCTGAAACAGAACTTGAAAATGACTCTATTCTTCTCTTTCTCGGCGCCGGAACTCTGAAATGCGGAGAAAAAGAGCGGAAGCTTTATAAGGGAGATACCATCTTTGTTCCGGAGAAAAGTGGAAAAATTACAATTGAAGCTGATTCTCCCGTGTTTGTCGCCACAGACAGAAAATGAAAAACGAACTTTGCCCGGTTTAGGGAGTCAACTGCTTTCATTGCATGGAATTAACGCTGTTTCAGAAAGGTAGCAGGGCGTAAGAAAATTCATCCTACCTTTTTGCCCGACCTGATTTACACTCAAATTACAAACAAAAAGGAGTAAATTATGAAAAAGGTATTGGTAACGCTGCTTGCAGTATTCATGGCAGTGACATGTCTGTTTGCACAGGGCGCATCTGAAGAATCATCGTCATCATCTTCTTCTCTCATTGAACTCAATGTCGCATATATGCCCAACTACAGTTCTCTCTGTTCAGTGGTATCGGCTATAAAGACAGGTGCATTCGAGGAAGAGGGCCTGAAGGTCAATCTCATCGAATTTGCAGACGGTCCGACAATCATCGCAGCAATGGAATCCGGTTCAATCGATATCGGTTATATCGGGCCTGGCGCTCATAAACTCTGCATCAACGGAAGAGCAAAGATTTTCGCAATTTCGCAGGTTGAGAATGCTGATGCAATCGTCGGCCTCAAGTCACACGGAGTTGAGACACTTGCTGACCTCAAGGGCAAGAAAGTAGGTTATGCATCAGGAACATCTTCTGAAGCAATTCTTCTCAGGGGTCTCAAGCGTGCCGGTCTCACAATGGATGACATCGTAGCTTATGAGATGGATGCTTCTGCTCTTACAGCGGCAATGACATCAGGTTCACTCGATGCATGTGCAACATGGTCACCGTCTACTGAAACAATCAGTTCACAGCTCGGTGATGATGCTGTAATAATTGCCAGAAACGAAACTTTCTCCGATGAAGCTGTCAGCATTGCATCCTGGATTGTCATGCAGTCATGGGCTGAAAAGAATCATGATATCCTCGTAAAGTATCTGAAGGCTCTTTACAAGGGAGAGGACTACAGAGCGCTTGATGAGAACAAGAGACAGGTTGCAGAATGGGTTGCAGAACAGATTGCAGGTGATGTTGAAATCATCTACCAGACTGTAAACTGTGCAAAGTGGTATACAAAGGAAATGACAGTGGCCGGAGTAAATGACGGTTCTATAAAGGAACTGTATGAAGTGCAGAAGATAGCATTCGGCTCTGCCGTTGATCCCGCGACCGAGGAAGACAGCTATATTCTCTTCGACATAATGCTCGAAGCTGCAGAGTGAGAATTCAGCAGAAGGAATATCAGGCCCGGTTTCCGGGCCTGTGTTTGTTCAGGGGAGACAGAATATGGAAAAGATAAAATACACGAGACTTCCTTACTACGGTTCGCCCATAAAGGTCGAGGGAACGCACCTGACTTTCACTCTACAGCCGGGACGCGCTCTTGATATCTCATCGCTCTTCTTTGACGGCACCGCCATTGCATACAACGCTCCCGATGAGTGCGAGGATGTAAGCTGTGTTCCGTACAGGGAAGGAGAATTCCCGAAGCATATGGTGCTCGGACTTCTCACGACATGCGGCCTTGAGAATGCTGGACCTGAACAGACAGACGAAGCCGGAGTATTGTGGCTCAAGCACGGAAGCATGAGCTTCAACGGAGCGGAAAATGTCTCTGTTACCGGGAAAGACGATGAACTTGTGATTACAGGAGAAATCACCGGAAACAGGTTCAACAAACATCACTTCAATCTCTTCAGGACCATAATATTCAGCGACAGCGAGAATTCACTCAGGATAGAGGACAGAGTCACGAATCCCGGAGAACGGGACCAGATATGCCTGCTGTATCATTATAATCTGGGCTCTCCGTTTCTATCTCCTTCATGCACTGTGGAACTTCCGGCTTCCGAAATCATTCCCGCTGACCGGAATGCGGAAGAGGACATGGAGAGATTCCTTGTCGTTGATGCTCCGGGAGATGCAAAGCCCGAAGTCTTTTACACGGATTCATCCTCTGTCAGGGTGTATAACAGTGCATTAGGCCTTGTGTTCACACTCGGAAAGAGTCCGGACACACTCCCCAAACTGGATATCTGGAAGAACTTCCGTCCTGAGCGTTATGTCATGTCTTTCGAGCCGTGCAACGCATATCCGTACGGAAGACTGAAGCAGAGGGATAAGGGTAATGCATGCTTCCTTGAAAAGGGGGAAACCATTACATACATAACTAAGGTTTCCGTTGGTAGAGTTAATTAAATTATTTAAGGAATAAGTTCTTTTTCCTTGCCCGCAGACCTGAGGCGGACTTATAATTTCCACATGCTTCCGATTCTCTTTGCCGTCACACTTTTCACATCGCTTCTGCTCCTAATCCTGAGACATGATGTGAGAGGGCTTCTTCTCTTCCTTGCAGTGGCGTCAATCTCCTTCTTCTTCTACACGACCATCGTATATATAGCGAAGAAGGGAGGAATATCGGAAACGACGACTGTGCTGCTCTTCGGAACCAACAGGGTAAGGCAGATTCTCCTTTCCCGGGTGTACACGGTGAACAGGCTCGGTTTCATGATGGCGCTGGGGCGCTATCTTTCGCCGTACTTCCTGCTTCTTTCCGCCCTGAACATGGCGAACAGGCTGACACGTCAGAATGCAGTGAAGACGATTCTTGTTTTTGCAGTCCTGCCTCTTCTTTCGATAATCATTTACATTCCGAAGGTTTTCTCCCTCATTGCAGATACACCGGTTCTGATGAAAATGGTTGTAAGTTCCTCGAAATTCTGGATATTTGCATATCTGGCTTTCATCGTCGTCATCATGACGGTGGAGCTGCTGAGAGTGAAGCTGCAGTTCTTCCGTCTGAGATTCATCATGAAGGTCCTTCTGATCTTCTCTCTCGGCCTCAGCTACGGGCTCTTCTGTCCTCAGGATCCTGCCCAGGTTTATCTCTTCTATACCAATGAATACATGTGGATGATGGGGCTGTGGTATCTTCACAGGGGATTCTCATCCGGGTTCTACTATGTAATCATAATCGGTTCCATGGGTGCAGGTCTTGTTTCAATAGCCTCCCTGATCAGGTATTTCGCGATAACTTTCGGGGAGGGCGTCGCCGAAGTCAAGATCAGACGCCGTTCTCTCAGTGCGGCACGCGGCGTTTCGATGTTCGTGCACGGAACAAAGAACGATCTCCTTGCCTCTCGTATTCTTCTGGAAAAGCTCGAGAGAAACAACAAGGGTGATGAGAATATAGAGAGACTCCTTGCCATCAATCAGGCTCTTGTCGACAGACTTGAGAAGATGAACAGGTCGATAAAGGTCAATTCGATAAGACTCTATCCTGTGAGGGTGTCGAGGGTGATGGAAGAGGCCCTGTCACGGGTCAGGGAGAACTTCGGTGATTACCCCGTAAGGATTGCCGAGTATGACAATTCACGCCTCGTTCTTGCTGACAGCATGTTCCTGGCGGAAGCTCTCTACAACATCATGCAGAACGGCATCGAGGCTACTTTGGAAAACGGAAGGCATGATCCTCTGGAGGTGGAGATAGCCTACGGGAGACTGTGGGTCGAGATAACCATCTCCGACAGAGGAAGGGGAATAGGGAAGGAGATGGGAAAACATCTCTGGGAACCGTTCATGTCTTCAAAGAACAGTTCCACCAACTGGGGAATCGGAATGTACTTCACCCGCCTTGTCGTGACGAGGCATATGGGAAGGATATCTTTTACGCTGAGAAAGGACGGAGGAACATCGTTTGATATGATTCTTCCTCTTGCCGGACAGACTGACGAGCCGGACGTCGACAACATAGCGATGCCGCTCTGGAAATACTGGAACAGGAGAAGTGTCGAGAAATGATCAGAGTACTTCTTGCAGATGACTACGATGTAATACGTTCGTATATAAAATCGGTCCTCGAAAAAGACGGTGACATCTCTGTCACAGCCGAGTGCTCGACAGGAGAGGAGGCCGTTTCCGTCTATGATAAGGGAAAGTTCGATGTCGTTCTGATGGATATCGAGATGGCGGACAGGGACGACGGCATAAGAGCTGCAGACGCCATTCTCCGGAGGGATGACGGCATCGCTCTGTTATATCTTACGAGCCATGACAGCGATGAGACAATCGTCAGGGCCATGTCCAACGGGGCGAGGGACTATATCGTGAAAGGATGCGAAGACGAAGTCCTCCGGGAAAAGGTGAGGAAGGCCCATAGCGGGGAGTCTCAGCTCGACAGCGCAGTACAGCAGGTTCTCATGAACGAATACAAGAGGCTGAGAAAGAGTGAGAAGAGTCTTCTGTACTTCATACAGAATCTCGGGAACCTCACTCCTGCGGAGAAGGGGCTCATATCATACTTCATAGAGGGACTGAAGGTCAGGGAGATAGCCGAGCGCCGCTTCGTCGAGACGACGACAGTCAAGAGCCAGATAAGAACCCTGCTGCAGAAATTCGGAGTGTCGCGGTCGACAGAGGTCGTGAAGATGGTGAAGGAACTCGGTGTGGAGTATCTTTTCAAGCCGCAGAAGTAAGCATATTTCCTTAAAAGCTTTAAAAAATGTTGAGAACGGAGGTCTCTCCGTCTAGAATAGTTACATCAAGGATTTCGGAGAAAGAGAATGAACAGTTCAATCGGCAGCAACCTTCCAAGAATCAAGGTTCAGAACCAGTTTGCCATCAAGGAAGTCATATATAAATTCGGGCCAATATCCCGTCTTGAGATAGCGGAAAGGCTCGGTCTGACTCTTCCCACGATAACGACAAGTGTAAGCAATATGATAAAGAAGGGACTTCTTGTCGAAGTCTGTGACAACAGGGATGTCAAGACTCTTGGCAGAAAGACGATGCTCGTCGATATCAACAGGGATTATGCCTTCTTCATAGGAATCGAGATAAGAAGCAGCGGAAGGCGTGCCGTCCTCACGAATATAAAGGGAGAGGTGACGCAGGCTGTATCGGACGAGAGCCAGCTTTCCTCGTACGATGATGCCATAGAGAGTGCTTCATCCCTTTTCTCGTCTCTACTGGAAAAGTCGGCCCTTGCCGCCTCCGATATAGAGTCCGTCGGACTTACGATTCCCGGACTTGTCGACAGCGAGAAAAGAAAGCTTCTGATTCATCCCGGAACGAAATGGAAGGACAGGAATCTCGCTTCCGATTTCATGTCGAAAACGGGATACAGCGGAAATGTCTTCGTCGAGAACAACACCATCGCCCGTGCATACGCCACGAGCATGTTCAACACCGGTCTCATAGGAAATGCCGATTCCATGGCATACATGTTCGTCTCAATAGGCATCGGATGTCCGCTTCTGAGTGACATAAAGGCTCATTTCGGCCGCGTCACAGGAGAAGGAGAGGTGGGACACATGGTCATGAATCCCAGGGGGCCGAAGTGTGCCTGCGGCAACCACGGCTGCCTTGAGGCATATTCAAGCGAAAGGATGATGGATGCGGAAGCTCTGGAGGCAGCTGAGAACGGAGATTCCCCGATTCTTGCCGAAAAGCTGAAGAATAACGGGAAAATCTGTTTTGATGACATTCTCTCTGCCTCCGATGAAGGGGACAGGAAAGCATCGCTGATTATCAGCCGGGCCGTCGAATATCTCGGACTTTCGATTGCAAACATCGACAATTTCGTCCGCCCCGAGTGCGTCGTCATCGAAGCCAGAATCTTCGAAAATACAGATAACCGCAGGAAGCTCATGGATGTAATCCAGAAGAATCTCTACAGGGGAACAATGTCTGAGTCACATATCTACTTCCTTGGCCGGGATGAATACAGCGGTGCAAAAGGCGCTGCAGCGACGGCTATCAGACACGATCTGGAGTTTTTCATCGAGTAGGGCATGAAATTTCTGTAAAGATAAAAAAATAACTTGCATTGCTTTCTGAAAGGTTTATTATTTAATTAAATTTTTTAATTAATTAAGGAATTAGAGCATGCACACAGTTGATTTCACATACAGAGATGATTCGGGTCTTATCAATGACGGAAACTTACAGAAGAGAACGGAGAGCTACATCCCGCTTCTCAGGAGAGTCGCTGATGGAGACGAATGTTATTCCTCATCTCTCGGCTGGCACCGTGTCAGCGAGTGGGCAGGAGATGAATGGCTTGATAAATACGAGATTCTTGCTGAAAAGGTCAGAGGAGAGGCAGATGCTCTCGTCGTAATCGGAATCGGAGGCTCGAACCAGGCTGCAAGGGCTGTCTACGAGGCTCTAGGCGGAAAGAGCGGTACCGAGATCATATGGGCCGGAAACACAATCAGCGCATCTTCCATTGTCTCTGTACTGAAATCACTTGAAACGAAGAAGAACGTATACATCGACGTCATAG
>CAZKIT010000023.1:0-15296 GCA_964552905.1 uncultured Spirochaetaceae bacterium | reverse complement strand
CTCTCGGGGAGTATTCCTGGTTCATTGATGCAATAAACAGGAACCAGATAAAGCTCGGAAAGATTGAAGATGCAGTGAATGCAGCACTCAGAGAGATGCCAGAAGATTATGAGATAAAGCAATTCCTGATGGCTAACAAGGCGGAGGTAACAAAAATGTGTATTATGGAATATGACGAAGCCGAAACAATGAACAGCTTCAAGCAGGAAGGCAGAGAAGAAGGCAGAGAAGAAGGCAGAGAAGAAGGCACTATCAAAACTCTTTTAGGTCTGGTTCATGATGGATTGCTTTCAGAAGCAAATGCCGCAAAAAGAGCAGATATGTCTGTTGCAGAGTTCAGAAAGCTTGCAGCCCAGTATTCCTGATATTCCCCATCGGATTCAGAACCGACACTTCAAGAACCAAGATTATTAACGACTCCAAAGAGAGGCACCAGCCGGTGACGGTCTGAGGTGCCTTTCTCTTTTTATCCTTTGCAACTCTGATGAAGGGCTGAGCTTGCTTCTTTATCCCGTGTCATGAACCACAATCCGGAAGGACTATCGCAGAAAACGGGGAAAGGGGGCACTGTATCTGAGGACATTCAGATATGACGACGCAGTAGGGTTCCTTTCTCCGGAACTTCAACCCGGGCTCAATACATTATGCATGGTGCAAAAACAAGCTGTTTCACTGATTGTGATACAGCATCAGGTCCTTCAGACAAGACGCAGTCTCGAAAGAACCCTGTCGAGCTCGCTGATGGCAGATGATAGCTGACGTTTTGCCTCGCTGATTTTCGACTGTACGAGAATATCTGCAAGAAGACCGTCCCAGAAGAAGTCGGCGAATGTCAGCAGTGTCCCTATCTCGATGTTGCAGTCAGAGACTGCGGCAGTCTCCTCCCTGAAGGCCCTGAGATACTGTCTGCTTTCGTATATGAGGTTTCTCGCCTTTTCGATCCTGCTGTGCTTGACGAGAGTCGTGATCGTCCCGCCTCCAAGAATATCGAAGATTCCCCATCCGGATGCCGAGTCCAGCGCCTTCAATGCCTCTTCAAGGCAGGTCTTCGCTCTTTCTCCATTCGAGATTGCAGTGTAGTTTATCATGACTACAGTTTACTCTAACCGGAGTCTGATGTGGAGAAAAACATGATGAACTTCAGACTGTCCGGGACTGTTTTCCTGTATTTTGGTGTGTTTTTCCGTCATCCGTCTCTCTGCGGACTATAACTCCTTCCGGAAAGGGGATGAGGTTATTTCTTCAATGACAGTCTGAGAGAATATGAAAGCTTGTCCGACTTGATGCTGTAAGAGGTGAAACCGAGCTTCGCCTGGCTGACGATTTCCGCTATGCCGCCGCCGTCGGTGAGGTCGGAGACTGCCCCCTCCAGTTCCTTGCGGCTGGAGAATTCGACGGTGAATGTATTCTCCTTGTTCTTGACTGCCTTGATAAGGATGTCTTTGTAGCTTTCTCTGGTGTATGTCTTGAGATAACGCTTACGCATCCTGACATAGCTGAGGCTGTCATCTCCGCTTTCCGGAATCGGATAGTCGTTGTCGATGCAGTGTGTGAGTTCGATTCTTTCCTGGGAACGGCAGAAGTAGTCGAAGTCGACATTGCCGTCACTGTCGTCAAGTCCCCATGTCGGATCGAAATGGTACCACTTTCCCTCGATCTGGGCCATTACCCAGAGATGAGGGACATCTCCCCTTGTTCCGTCTTCGTTTCTCGAGTAGCCGTGGACGACTACCGAGGGTATTCCCTCAAGGAGCGCCAGATACTGGAAGGATCTTGCAAATCCTGCACAGACACCGATTCCGGAGAAGAAGACGCTCCACATCGACTGGTCCATGTAGTCCAGAGAGTAGGTGATGCTGGAAGCCAGATAGTCATAGATATGATAGAGCTTGAGCCAGTCGTTGGCATCATTTTTCAGATAATTCGAGAACTTGCTCACCATGCTTACAAAGGTAAGCTTGTCACTCTGGAGTGAATCCGTATGGGAGTAGGTGAAGGTGATGCTGTGTTTCACAGTCGTTCCTTCAAGATATGTTCCGTAGCCTATCTTCGGCTCGACCCAGAACACTCCCGGATGGTCATCAAGATAACCCGAGAATATTCTGAGACTTTCATCCGAATCGAAATCGACATCGGTCAGCTTCTGGTCCGTTTTAAGAATCGCCTCTCCGATTCTGTCGTAGAGTTTCTTCTGCTTCGTATTCAGTGTGTCATAGAACCACGTTGTGGATACGGCAGAGAGAGAGGACAGCACAAGGATTGCCATGACTGTGAATGCGGTGATTCTCTTCTTCATAGGCCCTTTCAGTCGTCTAATGTGTAGCCGTCGGCAATGAGTGCATCCTTTATCGCATCCCTGACCTCATCGCACTTGATCGAGGAGAGAGTATGCGAGATTTCGCTCTCGAGGTCCGAGGCCTTCTTTTCCGCTGCGGACTTGAGAGAGAGTGACTCTGCATCTTGTGCATCACCGAGCTGTGCGATAAGAGCATCCAGTTTCTTCTGGATATCCTCTATCTCATCGTTCTTGCCGTTTATGAAGCCTCTCGAGGAATCCTCGTACATCTGGGGGAGATTCTTCACCTTCACGGAGACGAGAGTCCAGACGGTGCCGTCGCTTTCCGTCCATCTGTCCTCCGTCACGACACCCTTCAGTGTCAGAGATACTGAAGCGATCTTTATGCTTTCGTATGCATCCTTCGTCGAGCTCTCGGCATCCTGCGAGTATACAGATGTCGCCTCGTCGATTCTAACGGAAATCTTCTTTGCCAGATCAGATGATGCGTTGGCGTATGATGCATCCTGGCTGTTCGTCGTGTTGGAAAGCTTTGCCTTTCCCACACCGTAGAGCAGTTTGCTGCTCTTCGGAATTTCGGTTGTCCAGATCGGAGAACCGTCTTCGTTCTTCTTTGTGATATCTGTTCCCGAGGCACAGGAAACAATAAGCATTGAAACTGCCAGAATTGACAGCATGATAATTCTGAATTTCATCATCCCCTCCTAGTTGGATGCTGCGACAAGAGCATGGACCTTTCCGCTCTCGGCATCATATCTGAATGCCACAACGGTGAAATCCTCCATTCTGCTTCCGCTGATGGAGTAAGAGTGGTTCTGATAGCTCCTCGTCGTCGTTTCGATAAGTGTGTTGTTGACGTTGACGCCGTTCGCGTCAACCTGCATAAGCTCCTTTGCGGCCTGGAACACGGATGCTTCGATTGCCTTCTTGTAGCTGGCATACTTCCCGTATGAACAGTCAGACGCGATGATCCGGTCATCACTGTCAGCCTCGGGGTCATCCCAGGACTCATTCCACTCCACTTCCTCCATTTCGGGAAGAGTGGCGAATACCGCGGCGCCGATGTTGCCTCCGAACCATATAACCTCGACAATCTCCATTTCGGCTGCTGTCCTGCGGAATATGGCATCGGATGTTCCGCCGATGGTGAGAGAATCGAAATCCTCGCCGTAGAGTGTGCCGTCATCCGTCATGGCGCTCATGTCGGTCTGCATGGCAAGTCCGCGGTAGAATGAAAGCATCTGCACGCAGTTCAGCGTTGCCGCCGCTATTGCATTCTCCCTGTTGACATACGGACCCGATATTCCCATGGCGACGCTTCCGCCGTACTTGTTGTACTCCTCGAAGAGTGTTTCGTACTGGACGCTGTCCGGGACGGATGAGTTGAATGCATAGTCTGGAATTTCATCTGTTTCCTCTTTTCCGGCGCCAGTCTTCTTCGTCGCACAGGAAGAGAAGAGCAGCAGAGCAATCAGCAATAAGCAAAGTGTTCTCTTCATGATTCAAAAAAGGCCACCGTTATCCGGCAGCCTTCGTTTATTCCCGCTTAACCTCAGTTGGAGAAATACTTGTCGATTGCTGCGTTCATGTCGCTCATTGCAGCTTCGGATGCCTTGTTGCGGCTGAAGGATTCCTGCATTGTTTCCTTGAGGTCTTCAGCAAGAGGTCCGATCGGGAGAGAAGCGAGGACGTAGACAGAGCCGTCTTCGTTCTCATGGAACTTGTATGTGACGCCTGTCAGTGTAGCTTCAGCTCTCTGCTTCGATACAGATTCGAATGCCTGGAGAGACTGCATGTTGTCTGTTGCAAGCTCGCCTGCATCGTTTGTGTATGTCACGACGATGGAGTCGATTGTGTTGCTGATATACTGTGCGAGGTTCTGGTTGGCATTAGCCTTTGCCCAGTCTCTTGATGTCTGGAGGTTTGTTCCCTTTGCATAGCCGACTTCATAATGGAATTCGCTTGTGTCTGCCGGAACATTGTTCCACCATTCATCAACATAGACAGTTGTACCGGCTGCTGCCTTTGTAGCACAGCCGACGAATGCAAACAGCATTGCAACGAGAGAAAGCAAAATAACTAGTTTCTTCATCAAAAATACCCTTCCTTTGAAATTTTTCGGTTTTTTTAACTGCTCTCAAGTATAAGGCTCTCTCATATGTATTTCAACAGAAAATTCTGTACAAAAAGGCCCGTAACGGCTATTCTTCTTCTTCAGGGAGGGCTTTTATGGCCAGATTCATCCGTTTTGCCGTGCTGTCAGCTGTGACGGCATTCATTCTTGTATCATGCGCGACTATGGGGAAAAGCGGCTCTCCAGAGGTGACTGCCGTTTCGGGAAATGCGGCGGTGAGAGAGGTTCCCGCTGCGGTTTCAGCAGTTCCTGAGACTACTGTTGCGACTGCTTCTTCTTCCTCTTCTTCTGCAGATGAATATCCCGGTTGGGTCTTCACTCCCTCATCGTACGATGACGAGACTTACAAGTATTTCTCCGGTTCATCAGATATCACCGTATCCGACAGGATGGCAAGACAGCGTGCCATGACCGATTGCGCATCGAGCTTCGCCTCCTGGTGGGAGCAGAGCATCGAGACCGTAATCAGCACATCTTCTTCAATTGTCGATGACGGCGGGAAGCAGAGCTATGTGCAGACCTTCGAGACGAAGTCAAAGACATCATCGTCTGCTGTCGTGTCGGGACTGGAGGCCGTTGAAATGTGGAAGGACCCCTCGACGGGAGAGGTATGGCTTCTTGCAAGAGTCCCGAAGGCCCTGATCGGGAAGACATTCCGGAGCGTACTCGACGAGACATCCGCTCTGGAAGAATTCAGAACAGATGAAGGTGCCGGCATTATGGCTGACAGGCTGAAGAGTTCTTTCGACGAACTTCTCGATAAAGGAAACTGAGTGTGAAGGGGCAGAGGGGATTCTGCTCTTAGAGATGATAGATTATTTTTTAATTCTCATGGAGGGAATATGAAGAAACTGGCGGCATTAAGTGCAGTCATGCTCTTACCTGTGTTCATCTTTGCGGCAATCACCGCGACAGGTATTGGAGCGACAGAGGACGAGGCATTCAATGATGCGATGCTCTCGCTCAGCAAGACGGTGAGCATAAGCTTCACCGGTATTGAATATGAAAACACCAGCATCGAGAACAACGAGCTGACGAAATCGGAATACTCGACAAAGAATCTCGCATCGACGAACGTCGAGTTCCTCGGCGTCGAGTCGACAGTCGAAAAGGGCGATTCAGGATACACTGTGACACTCGTGATTCCCGATTCTGCCTCTTCCCTGTACAGTACGAAGCTGAGCGAACTCGAAGTCGACATTGCCGCCGTCAAGAAGGTCGTCGACAGCGGAAACGACGAAGTGAAGCTCAAGAACCTTCCTTCCCTCTACAAGCTCGTCACGACATACGAGGCGATGAGAAGCATTCTCACCCGTCTTGACCCGTCATATGTTCCGAAGGCTCTTCCGACAGGTTCCTCGGCGGGAATAAAGGCGCAGTACAGCGCTCTCTACTCCGCACAGAGCCAGAAGGACAGCCTCACACTCCAGCAGTACAACTATGAGGTCGCACTCGGCATCATCACCGCTGATTCTGAAAAAGTATACGCCGAAGCGCTGAAGGAGATCGAGGACAGACAGAACGAATACGCCGAGATGAGGAAGATCATGGCGGACAGCTTCGAACAGAAGAGCGCCGAACTCGAACTCAAGATATCGAGTATGAGGGACACTCTCCAGACATCTGCTGAAGAAGGCTCGAAGGATGAGACGACATCGATATCGGAGGCGATCAACTCCGTCGAGGCATACAGGAGCTCCTTCACTGATTTCCGCAATGAGGTCGATTCCAAGCTCGCTTCGTTCCAGCGCTCGTACAAGAGCGAAAGGGACAGCCTAGTCAGACGCGCCCTCACCGAGGCCGTGACCGACAGCGACTGGGAGAACGGAAGTCTCAAGACGGGGTCGAGGACCCAGCTTCAGAATGCCGTCAGAAAGGAACTCAAGACAATCATCTCCGGTTACCAGGAGAATGCGGTTGCACTCTACGGCGATAGCTTCGAAATCCTCAAGCTCATCCTCCAGAATGCCGACAGAACCGCGAAGGACATATCATCGAAGACAATCACGATATCATCACTGAAGGACCCGAGCCTCAACATAGAGGTCGATGTCAAGTCGTTCGCAAACAGCCGCTGGTCCGCAAAGGCCGTGCTTGATGTCTTCGGCTATGAAATCGAGGTACCGTTCTACATCAACTATGCAACATGGACGGGAACGAGTGCATCTGCCGATACGATTGACGCCAGAATCAGCTTCAACAAGGTCAAATCCTCGTGGGAGAGCCTCTTTGCCGACTACGCGAACGAAGCCATGGAGGCCGAGCTTACGGTTTCCATCCAGGCCGACATCAATACTGACATGTACATAATCACGGTCACGTCATACAGAATCATCAATACGACGAACGGAAAGGCCGTCGCTTCGGGAAAGTGCAATATAGAGAAGACCGTCATCCTTGAAGATACGGGAAACAGCTTCGACTTCACTCTCAAAAACGATCTTCTCCTCACCACGGCTCCGGAAAAGAATAGCGGGGAAACCGATTACGCAAGATACTACAGAATCCTCTCGGGGAAAGAGACATCTTCTGCTGACAGCATAGTGAGCCCGGACTACAAGGGACTCAATGCAAAGGATGACAGTACTACGGAACTCTACAGACTGAACAGCTTCGATCTCTATCTTTCACGCAACAGGAATTCGGAGAGCGGAATCTATGCCTACGGCCGTTATGACGACATTCTGGTCACCTATGACACGAGTCTGATGGAGTATACGGGAAACACATCTTCGACACTTGAAAAGACGAAGAGCACCTCCAGAATCGGTAAACTCTACTATACATTCGACGACAATGAAATCTTCAGCCTTTATGACGAAGCCCATACCTGGAAGACGTTCAGATTCAATCATACCGATTACCTGCGTTTCAAGCTGACCGAGAATGCGGAATACGGCACCTCGTCATTCACCGTTGCACTCATGAAGAATTCAGAGAAGGTCTTTGAAGGTGTATACAGAATCAAGGTTCTGAAACCGTCCCTTAAGATCAAGCAGCTCGGCACCGCAGTTTATCTTGATAAGAAGTGCTGCTACAGCGGGAATTCGCAGAGTGAACTCTCGTTCAACATATCTCCGTCCCAGACTCTCATTGTAAAACAGGAGATATACAGTAACGGACTTAACAATTACGGCGGAAAGGACATAGACGGAATAAGCGTATCCTATGATGATACGAGGTATACCGTCTCAGTCAGCCAGAATGACACTACGCTGGCAGAGTCGTCTTCGTCACGTGACGGAAATGTCGTGACAGCTTCCTATGCGATTACAAGTTCCAATACTGTCACCATGGAGGTGAAGATGAAGAAGAACGCTTCCTCAGGAAAGGATTCGATGAAGCTCTTCTATACTCTTGACGGCAGCGCTGCAAGCGAGACGATGACAATCAATCTCGAAGCTTCGGCAACGGCATGGAATTAAGGAGGCTCGAAATGAAAAGAACAAAATTACTGCTTACTCTTATACTACTTCTCTCTGTTCTCCTGCTCTTTCCCTCCTGTCTTACTTATCTTCTTTCGCAGGCTCTGGAAAACAGTCTGGGTTCATCCGGCAGCTCAAGCTCCGGTTCCACTAAAAGCAAGGAAAAGGAAGAGATCGTCTACACCGGTAATCCCTTTGAATGGGCGGGACTCAGTGCTTCCGATTATTCCGACCTGGCCGCATATGACAGAGACGGCCAGAACAGTGTAACAAATGAATATTTCGCAGAGTTTAATTTTAAGCCTGACAACGGACATGCGAGAATTACTCTGACACTGTCAGGTGACAATGCAATGGCTGCTGAACTCAAGTTTGGTTACTCATATTCGGAATATTATTATTATCGTTTTGATGATGGCGACACTATCAAAAGGGGCGGCCTGTACAATACCACTCCCTGCTATTTCCTGTTCTACTGCCCCGATATACAGAAAAGCATCGTATGCTCTTATAACGCAGTCGTGTCGGATGATCTGATCCGGTTCTTCATGATGTGTCCGTCTTCCTCGTCCATTTATGTCGAGGTCTTCACGAAAAACGGCAGCAGGGTAAACGTATGTGCCGATAATGTGGACAGCAACACCTATCGTCATACGTTTACTGCTCAGAAGATTCAGAAAATCATAGGAATCTATTTGAAACTTAAGGCCCTTTCTGCAACCAGCGGGCTGGATGCTGATGACATCGCTGCAGTCAGAAATGCAGGAGCATACGTTGTCAACTATGAAAACTCCGAGATATGTATGGATAATCAGGTCTATTCCGGGCTCTGTATCTATAACGGTTCTCTCTGTCTGGCATATGAGACCAAGAATAAGACACTGGACAATTACGGCCTTTATGACAATCCGTCCTCAATATTCATCCATTCCGATTCTTCTGAAGACTTCGTCATTGTGAATGTGAATGGCGGAACTTCCGGCAGTTTGCTTCTCTCAGCCGAAGCCGAGAGGTTCATACTCAGTCTTCCGGACAATGCTGAGGTTCTCTTCGATTACCGCTATTCAAACGGAAACAGGGTGTCTGCATATTACAAGGACAAGGGCGGCAACAGAATAAGCATGCAGATGGTCGAGTCTGTATCCGCCGCGAAGCTCAAGTCTTTCATCGCCCTCTACAACACGCTGTACGACAGAAAGAGCGTGGAGGGGGAGAACGGAGAGCTCGTGGTCATGACTTACAGCGGCTCAGAGCGCATCTATCCCGATTATGCGAATGACATATACACCGACAGCAATGCTTCCGCTGTCTATCTCGGATACAAGGTTTACTCCGACAGCAATTTAAACTACGGACTTAATTCCAAGCCGTCATGGATCATCATGAAGCGCTCCGACGGCGAAAGCATCGTCCTCGGTATCAACAACAGTGGAAGTCTGAAACTCAAAGACAGTGTCCTGAAGTTCATTGACGAGAGTGAAGACGGCAGCACGATAGAGATTTCGTACTATTATTCCAACGGGAACAGAATAACATACTACCGCAACGAGAATGACAGCAGAACCGGCAACAGCTCCTATGTCGACACCCTCGATGCAGACAGTGCAAAGAAACTCATCGACTATTACTGCTCGAAGAAGGATCCTCTCGACGTGTGGGAAATCAACAGGGATTACACGGTGAACTGGATTCTCGGTCTTGATGACTGACACTGACTTTTTCATGAAGGAGTCCTCCGCTGCCTTACGGTGACGGAGGATTTCTTTTCGGAGAGCGGCGAGAAAAGATGAACAAAGAGATGGATTGATGACGTCTTGCCTTAATTGAGGGATTTGAGGATGAAGCGATTACTGACAGTTCTGCTCATCCTTCTCTTCGCCGCTTCTGCCGTGACTGCTGTTTCGTTCAAGGTTGAAGGAAGCGGAAAGGCGATGGATGATGCAAAGGAAGATGCCAGGAAGAATCTGGCGGAGCTTGTCTTTTCCGGAGTATATGTCGGCCTGACTGAAACGACGACGAAGGACGGGAATGACGGCTATTCCTCGTCGTTCTCGCAGAGTTCGTCATATTCTGTCGTCGGAGAATTCCCCGGCCTCAATTATTCCACTGTATCGCAGAAGAGAAACAAGTGTGTCGTCTCCGTCGAGCTCGTCGGGGACGAAGCGACAATCCAGTTCTACTCCAACAAGGTGAAGGAATCTCAAGACAAAGAAGTATGCCTTCTCCATAGGCCTCGGTGTGGTGGGTGGTATCTGATGAAAAGTGTAAAGATTATTGGTATTGTTCTTGTTATCGTTCTGCCTTTTTCTTTATGTTATACAAATAACTATAAGAGTCATATGGTGACACTGGTCGATAACGGTCCTTCCTGGGACGATGAGACGATGCACATAATATCGATGGAGATGCCGTCAGACTACAGCTATATAACATATACGACCGGCGGCTCCAATCCTTCGAACAGCGCTGAGCGTTACAGTGCAGCAAGCATAAAGGGCAGTGACGGAAACTTCTACGGCGGCGTTCTCGTCAGGAAGGGGCTTACCCTCAAGGCTGCGGCATTCAAACCGAAGAACGGAGGCGGGGAGCTCAGAAGCATCATCGCCGAAATGGAGGTCGGGAATGAGTGAGCATGCATCCGGCATTCATGTGTCGGATGAACGGCTTTTCTCTTGAGTCCGGAAAAGAGTCCGTACATCTCTGACTGGGCAGACGTTATTGTTGTGCCCCGCTTTATAATTTCTTTTTCTGTAGATAAATAGCTCTGTGTTTTTCTTTTCTGCCGGAATGTAAATCCGCTTTTTGCAAAATAAAAGTTGTCTAAGTTTTTACAGTAATGGTATCATGACATAAATAGTGAAAAACTAGGAAGGAAGGGAAAATGAAGAGGAATTTGTTTCTGACAGTCATCATACTGTCAATTATGGTTGTTCTTGCCTCGTGTGCGACCGGAGGCGTCAAGAGAGTCTCTGCAGATACCGAGATCGATCTCACAGGTGAATGGAACGACACTGACGTCAACATCGTATGCACATCGCTTCTGGAGGAATGTCTTGCTTCCTCGAGACTTGACAAGTTCGAAATCACGAACAAGCGTCTTCCCGTGTTCGTCATAGGCACATTCAAGAACGAGAGTGATGAACACATCGATACATCAATCATCACGAAGAAGATGCAGAATGCAATAATCAACAGCGGCAGGGCCGACTTCATTGCAAGCAGTGAGCAGAGGCAGGAGACACGTTCCGAAATCCTCGATCAGCTGGCATGGTCGAACCCCGATCAGGCAAAGACGATTGCCAACGAGGATGCTGCTGACTTCATGCTCCAGGGCAGCGTGAAGACAATCGTCCAGAAGAACGGCAAGGAGTCTGTCAGAACATATTTCGTCTATGCCGAGCTCGTTGACATAGAGACCGGCAGAATCATCTGGACAAGCGAGAACAGTGAAATCAAGAAAGTCGTCAAAGAAGCATCGTCACGCTGGTAACAAGGGGCAGACATGAAGAAAATCAATATATTCATTGTCGTTTCGCTCTCACTTCTGCTCTTCTCATGCGCAACGGATACCGGGGTAAGCAAGCACGTGTACACCCTGAACCAGAATCTTCTCAAGGACGGGAACACTGCCCAGGTTGTCGCAAACATCGCAGGATCCAGGGGTGACTACAACGACGCGGTCCTCTACTACATGGATCTCGGTTTCGCCAAGTTCTACAACGGGGAATACCTCGATGCGGCTGATATGCTTGATTGTGCTGAAGATGCCATCGCCGAATACAGTGTCCAGAGCGTATCGGAGAATCTGTCGGCTCTTCTCAAGAACGACTATTCCATAGCATATCCCGGCGAGAAGTATGAAGAGGTTCTTGTTGACACCTTCGCCGCGATAGCATACGAGATGGCAGGGGATTCGGAAGCTGCGATGGTTGAGGTTAGACAGGCAGATATCAAGCTCACAGATTACAAGTACAACGCAGAGGAGCAGGAGTCGGGACTTGAGAAACTTGTTCTTGCCATCACTCCCGATCCCTTCAGATATCTTGAAGTCGAAAGCGTCTCGGATTTCACGGGTTCTGCAATCGTCGACTACATGAGCATGATCATGTACAGAGGTAACGGAGATCTTTCGAATGCCGAGGTCGACTACAGAAGAATCCAGAACAAGCTTTCCGATCCGACGGTCGTCACAACCGATGAAATCGAGATTCCGTCCGGGATGGCGAGAGTCAATCTCATAAGCTTCGAAGGTCTTATCGGATCAAAGACGGCACTCTCCGCATGGGGTGTGACGAGAAGTCTCCTTACCGGAAATACAGTCACTCACAAAATCTCATGGCCGTGGTTCGAGGTCAACGAGTCGGAAGTCGTGAACGTCACCCTCTACTGTTCCAACGGACAGAGCGTGAGTGCAAAGCAGATTGAAGACTTCAATGAAATGGCAAAGGAGACCCTTGCCATGGATGTGAAGAGCACCTACCTCAAGAGCTTCTACAGAGGCTATACGAAGATGAACACCACCATGACGGCTGCCCAGACTGCATATGATGCGGCAATGAAGGCTGCGGATTCCGCTTACCAGAGCGTGGCTTCAAACGGCAACCCGCTTGCAACCCTGGCTGCAGCGGCTGCAAAGAGGGGAGCCGAGGAACTGGCTAAGAAGGCTTATAACGAAGCTCTGGAGGCTGTCAACAATACGGAAATCGCCGATACGAGAATGGCTCAGTTCCTTCCCGCACGTGCGAGTGTCGCCGGCCTGACTCTTGAGCCGGGTGTCTATGATTTCAGAATCATGTACACGCTCAGGGACGGCAGAGTCATCACAAAGGAATACAATTCCTACACAGTCGAGGCAGGAAAGACTAACCTGCTGTTGGGAACATGCGCAAATTAACGATAATCATTCTTATGCTTTTATCTGTCACGCTCTCTCTCCCTGCGGAGAGCCGGCCTGACTGGACGGAGAGGTGGCAGACAAGCTATTCCGAGGACATCTATCTTGGTGCCGTCGGACGCGGAGAGAGCAGTGAGGATGCAGAGACGGATGCATACCGCTCTCTTGCATCCTACTTCGGCGTCAGTATTTCTTCTTCAACGACGGCTTATTCCTATGCATATACCGACTCCTATGATAAATCGAAGTCGTTGAGTGCCTTCGAGAGCGAGGCCGAGGTCAGCCTCAATATGTCGGACATCGCGGGAATCAGAATCGCCCAGAGATGGGATGACGGAAGTGAATACTATGCCCTTGCTCTTCTCGATAAGAGTGCGGCGGTGCTCTACTACATGAAAGTAGCTGAAGAGAGTGCTTCGACTGTGGCCTATTACCAGAACATCGATCCTTCGACTCTCTCTTTCAGCAGTATTTCTGTCGTTCAGGAGCTGAAGGACTGTGCCGTCAGTTATTATGAGGCGAAGAAAATCATCTCCGTTCTTGCCCCCGGACAGGTTTCACTTCTTCCGCTTCTTCCGTCTGACAGCGAGATTCTCTCTCTCATTGATACGCTTTCGTATGAACTCAGTGTCACTGTCTCCGGAGAGAGCGAGGACTGGTATACGGTTTCAAATGAGGTATATTCGGCTTTGAAGGGAGTGGGCATCACACCGTCAAGGGGAAAGGCAAGATACAGGCTGGTTGATTCTCTCTCGTACGAGGAGACGACGGCAGGCAGGAATCCGCTGAAGTTCATAAAGTACTCCATTTCCATAAAGATCATGGACAACAGTACGGATAACTGCGTCTTTGCGTGGGCAGCATCCGGTCGTGAAGGCCAGGTGACTCTGGACGGGGCGATGGAACGTGCCTGTACGGCAGTTAACAAGAAGATAAGAAATGAGCTTGGAAAGGCTCTCAGTGATGCCTTCAGTATCTGAAGCATCACACGAGAGATGGATTAAGAACAGGAAATCAGACGTAAACATGCTTCCGGTGCTGTCGGAAAGCATGGATATAATAGGAGGAATTGGAAATGAAAAGAACGATTATCATCGCTCTTCTGATTGTGGCACTGGTTTTCAGTGTTGAGGCAGCCAACGACTTTGTTGCCTATGCAGGTGCCGGCTACGCTTCATTTGATGTATCGGGATTTGAGGATATCTGCTTCTCTGACTGGCAGAAGTACGGTCTCAAGAGTGTGAATCCGTCTTCAGCAGAGGGAAGAGTTCTTCTTCAGATGGGGTCGGTGAACGGAAAGAGCAATGTATTCGGTGTTGTTCTCGGTGCGGAGGGTGATCTTTCAGATTATCTGAAGGTTTTGGCTGAGGTCGGTGTTTATCCGGGGAAGAACAACTCTCTTCTTATCGAGGCTTTCGGTGCCGCATTCGTCACCATTCCTGCAGGTGTCATGTCGTTCGGAGCCGGCGTCAAGGTCGGATATTCGGCACTCTGCGTCACTCTTGGAACACTGGAGATGATACCAGGCTACATTGCACCTGTTATAACCAACGGCACGACATACAGAGTCGGTGAGCAGATGAATTTCTACCATCAGTCAGTTTCATGCATCCCGACTGTTGAAATTGCTGTCCATTTCACGGATTCCATCCGCCTCAGTGCACAGGCTGGATATCATGTGTCGGTTTATAACATAAAGAACTATCTCTCTGTAGGAACAGACAGGAATTCCAAAAAAGTGGACCTTTCAAGCAGATCCATCGTCAAGAACGACGGCAGCAGTACACAGGCAGGCATGAATCCGTCTGTCAAGTACGGAAAGCTTAGAGCACAGGTTACTCTGTCCTATCTCTTCTGATATAGAATGCAGAGCATCACGGGCTGTGGAGAAGAATCTGCAGCCCCTTTTTCTTTCGTTATGGAATCATGATAGTAAGATCCGGTCGCATGATTGCACAATCGAGACGATTGAGAAGTAGAATCTTCTGCCCTGAAAATGATAACGGCCGGTTTCCCGGTCGATGCCAATTAGATGTGGATGAAAACTTGAATCACGTGCCACTTAACTGAAACACAACAGAGGTAGAAATAACACCGGTAAAGCACAAAATGGCATTATCCAAATATCACGACAGCAGATTTTGTTAATCCTCAAACGATGGCCTGAACATTGATAATAATGTAAAAAAGTGTTGCCATAACGGCTGGGGGCTATGCTTAAGGAGAATGAGGAAAAAGGCATAATTCTATTCTGCTCTTCTTTTGCTTATAACTCAAATCGAGCACCTTCTTGTAATTGTTCATATTATGACCTCCTACTTTGGATTAAGGATTCTCCGAATCTCAAGTAGAAAGTCTAATCCTTAAAGCAAGAAAAAATTGGGCAGAATTCCCTGTCCGTCTTTTGTTGCATCTCTGTCCGCCATTTAATGCATTCGTGTCCGTCTTTTTACGCTATATGCAAGGATTGTTTTCTGGCTGTGATGAGGCAAGGGATATAAAGATTGCCTGATAATCACCTTCTTTTCTGAGGAGCTACAGAACACA
>CAZKIT010000022.1:5491-15377 GCA_964552905.1 uncultured Spirochaetaceae bacterium | reverse complement strand
GGAAGGTACATTGATTAATGAACCGGAGGTAGTGGCGAAGAGTGCCGTTACGAACAGTCGACTTGTAAAGTTCACCATTGCAAATGACAGATTCTACAAGGATGTGAACGGAAATGCCAAACAGGAAACTCTCTTTCTTGTAATCCAGTGCTGGGGGGAACTCGGGGAGAAGGCTCTTGCCTGCATTCACAAGGGAATGGTTGTCAGAACAGTCGGACGTCTGATGATGTGCCGGTGGGAAAGCAAGACAGGGGAGAAGAGGAGCTCAATCGAGATTGTCTGCAATCATATCGAGTACAGACTGAACAACAAGAACAAGGAAAGCAAGCTTGAGGTTATCGAGGACGAGAAGAAGGAATCTGATGTGCTCTGTGAGAGTACAGTGCTTTACGAGTTCTGACGTATGAGTCCGGATGGCCCAGTACCATCCGGAGCCTTCCTGTGGGAGAAACGTACATGATTTTATCAGAAAAACGCAGTGAATTTTATCATAATTCTGATAATATTATGGCAGGGAGTGATAGACTCATGCTCGAAATAAGACCGGTATCAGATTTAAGAAACAAGTTCAGTGAAATCGAGAAGGTTGTCGATGAAGGCCAGCCGGTCTTCCTGACGAAGAACGGATACGGAAAAATGGTCATATTGAGCATGAAGTCTTACGCCAAACTTTCAGGCGACATCAATGCCTGCATTGCTGACGACGACTATGAAGCAGACCACCACCCTGTAAGACTCACGCATGACCAGGTATTTTCCAAGTTGAGAGAAATGGTCAATGATACAAGAGAAAAACAACAGGATTAGATATCTCCAATCTTTCTATGATGAAGCAGAAGAAATCACCTTCTATATAAAAGCGTGCTTGGTAATCCGCAGGCGGCAGAACGGTTCGTCAATGAGGTGGAATCTGCTATAGAGGAGCGTTCACAAAATCCCGAAATCTTTGCAGTTTATGCGTATTCTACGGATGGCAAGTTTCCTTACTACAGGATACTTGTCGGAAACTATATCATCCTTTATGTCGTGCTGGCTGAAAACGGCGAGAAGATTATGGAGGTCAGAAACATCATCTACGGAAGACGCAACATCTTTCTCCTTATTTTCAATGGAAAGATCTGAGATATCTTGAGAAGAAACTGACGCAGATGGCAAGAGACGCCAGGCGTTATCGCGTTCTTACTAAGACGACAGGGGAGGAAATCTCCATCAAACGGCATGAAGAGGCATCGATGGATGCGTTTACTGACAATATCGTGCTCATGCTCGGCCTACTGAATATCAGGATACTGGAGCCTTTGAAACCTGCCCGGAATATTGTGGCAGAGAGTAGCCAGACAGGTGATGTACCAGGATCTCTCATCCTGTATCTGAAGACCGGAAACTGTACAGCTGAGGGGTTCTTCACTGAAGATTCGAAGTTTGTCCTGAAGAAAGGTGCAAAGATATCACGGGAAGAAGCTCCGTCCATGAGCGCGGGATACCGCAGAAAACGCCAGTGGGCATTTGATGACAATCTCATATCTGACTTTGTCACGACAGACGACATCGTGCTCAACAGCCCATCGGCCGCTTCCTCTTTTGTACTCGGCTCGGTTTTCAACGGCAGACTGTACTGGAAGCACTCAAGTGGTGTGACGCTGCAGGAAATCCTGAAAAGGGAGTAGACGGCTCTGTCAGCTTTCTTCGTATCAACTGACTTTCCGGCAGTTCATCGGATTCTTCTGTCGATTTCACTGATACTGTAGCCGCCTTCTTCATTCTCCTCGAGGCGATGTTATAACGTGGATAAGCGGTTGTGTAAGATCCTGGTGCTCCTTTCTTTTCTGTATTATCCTCAGAGAGTCAGGGAGGAAAGAAAATGGAAGAGATGAAGAAGTTCAGAAAGGGCGAAGTCATATTCAGAGAAGGGGAGTTCCAGCTTTGGATGTACGATCTTCTTTTCGGAAAGGTTGCCCTTTATGTTGATTACGGAACGGAGAATGAAGTGCTTGTCAGCACCAGCGAGGCACCGACGTTCTTCGGTGAAGTGGGACTGTTGGAGAGCATGCCGCGTTTTGCAACAGCAGTGGCCACAGACGAGTGTGTATGCAAAGTCATAAGGCACGAAGACCTTTCAGAGTATTTTGCGAAGAATCCGGCCAAGGTCGTCAGCATTCTCACGAGTCTCTCGACGAGACTGAGTGCAGCCTATAAGATGTTCTCTGCCGCATGTCGGACGTTCGAGGAATTCGTTGAGGTCGCCCGTGACGGAAAGCCTGTTACTGATGATCTGAAGAACCGTGCGCTGCGGTTTGCAGAGGGCGCAAGGAAAATCAAGGCAAACAGGACACTGTGATTATTCGCTGTACGGGGCATAGACGTTCTCTTCGCCCCAGGTGGCTTTCCTGACAGCGGTCACGAACCAGTCATCGGCGCTGTTAGTGTCAGTCCCGCCCGGCATCCGGGCCAGTACCCGGGTTGTCCTGACATCCGTCGAATCGACGGCACTTCCTTCCCATTGTCCGCTTTCTGTCAGAAGTGTGAGAGCACAGTTGTATTTCTCCTTCGCCGTGCTTGCCGCCGTGAAATCCGAGTAGACGACAGCATCCACGACATCTCCCCCCGATTCATCATAGAGAAGGACGACTCCGGTTGTGCTTATGAGGGTATGATCGGCACCTCCGTCTATGTAATAGGTATAGAGTGAATTCTTTCTTTCCTTGTCCGTCTTCCCGCTCTTCGTCTCCCAGTAGACGACTATTATGTCGCCTCTATTCACCTCAATGTGGGGAAGAACGACCGCAGAGGTATCGATTTCGTCTGTCAGAATGAATCCCGCAGTGCTCCCTCCTGCTGTCACAAGAAGTTCGATTCTGTCGGGGTTGGTCTTGTCGCCCTTCATCGACAGCTCGTTTATGATTAGGCCTGCCTTTCTGTCATTCCTTCCGTAGAGCGTGAAGTATGCACGTCCGGTGTTCCCTCCGTTCTTTTCGTATGTCAGGGCCAGAGTGTATTTTTCTCCCATCTCTATTTCCTTTCCGAGAACAAGGGAGAAGCTATCTCCCACGAGGTTTGTCTTCACCTTTTCTCCGTTGTGGACGGTTTCTATTATCACGACACGCTCGGAGAATGATATCGAGAAATGGGAGTTGTCTTCGAGGCCGTAAGAGAGAATCTGCGCCGGCCGGCGGTCGATTGCGGAAAGGACGTTTTCCGTGCCTTCTCCTGTCAGAGAGCATGAGACGGCGGCAATGAGTAATAAAAGTGTCACTGAAAGTAGATGCTTCATATCTATAAAGCACCGGGATTCTGCATTCTGTCAAAAAAATCTGATTCTTCCATGATTATGCCCCGTCTTGAGACGGGGCGTACGGCGCTTTTTTCACCTCTTCATCAAGCGCCGGAGATCAGTGGTTTGTCTTTCAGGCTGAAACGCCTTCCTTCTTGTCCTTTTCCTTCGGAAGACAGAGGGAGAGAATGAGGGCGACGACGAATACGCCTGCAACCATGTTGTTCTGGAAGATATCCTTCACGACCTGCGGCATATAGTCGAAGAATGCCGGAACCTGTGTTATTCCGATGCCGACACAGAAGCTCGTTGCAACGATAAGCATGTTGCGCTGTCCGAAACCGCAGTCCGCTATCATGGTGATGCCGCTGACGATTATTGCTCCGAACATGATTACCGTACAGCCGCCGAGTACGCACGAGGGAAGAGTCGAAAGCAGGGCTCCCACAGGCGGGAAGAGTCCCGCGATGATGAGTATGAGCGCGCCGAACATGATTGTGAAGCGGTTGACGACCTTCGTCATTGCGATGAGGCCGACGTTCTGGCTGAATGATGTGATAGGAGAACATCCGAAGACGCCTCCTGAAACAGCCGAAATGAAGCCGTCGCAGCAGAGGGAGCCGGATATCTCCTTTTCCGTGATGTCTCTTCCGAGTCCTCCCGTGCATGTCGCTGTCGTGTCACCGATGGTCTCCGTTGCGGAGACAAGAAAGACGAGAGTGACGGAGATGATGTCACCGAGTCTGAATTTCGGTGTGTAGTGGAAGAGACGCGGCAGTGAAATGATTCCCATCTCCTTTATTGTGGTTCCGATTTCACCGAAGTCGACCATTCCGAAGAAAATGGAGACTACATAGCCCACTACAAGGCCGAAGAGTACATACAGCTGTTTCCAGAAGCCTTTTGCGACGGCATTGAAGACAAGACATGCAATGAGTGTAATCGTCGCGACTACAAGGTTCTGCCAGGAACCGTCGGGATATGCTCCGCTTGAACAGTACGAGCTTATGCCGACGCTGAGAACGCTGAATCCGATTGACGTGACGACGCATGCCGATACAATCGGGGCAATGAACCGTCTCCAGTATTTTGCAGTCAGACCGAGACATCCTTCTATGCAGCCGCCGACGACCACTGCACCGATCATGTAGCCGTAGTCAACCTTTGCGATGGTCTGCATTGCAGCGAGGAAGGTGAAGCTGACACCCATGACGACCGGAAGATGCGAGCCGATCGGACCCAGCGGATAGAGCTGGATAAGTGTTCCTATACCGGCGATGATCATGGCAGCCTGGATGAGATATGCCTTGTCGACATCATTGAAGGCGACACCGTTGTACTGGGCGACCCCTGCGATGAGGATGATCGGAGCGACGTTCGAAACGAACATGGCGAGGACGTGCTGAAGACCGAACGGAATGGCCTTGCTGACTGGGACTCTGCCGTCGAGAGAGTAGATGTTCTCGACTGAAGACGGAGCCTTTGGCTTCTGGTTTTTCATTGAAAACTCCTTTTATTTTGTGGCTGGAGCCGCTTCTGCGGAGGTGAACAACAGAACCGAAAAGGTAAGTGCCCTGTGCAACCGTTATTCCAACCTAGACTACTGAGTGTATTACTGTTTCAGCATTGGAACAATAAATTTTTTTTATTTAACATTTCCCGCTCAATAAGCTTACGCGACGGATATTTTGCCTTTTAAAACTCCGTTTGACCTTGAAAGCCATTCATTGAATGAAGTACATTTAAGCCATGAGTATCTTAAAACCACATAAGTTAGGGGTTATTGCCGGCCCTGGCTCAGAATATTTTACCGGCAAGGTCGTGAAGCATCTCAGACGCCTTTACATAGACAGATACGAGAAACTCTCGGAGGCGCTGACAAAGAGACACGGCATGACGGCTGAAGAGCTTCTGAAGGCAGTAACTCTTCTTGATGACATCGACAGTAAGAAGATTCCGACGGGAAAGCTCCCGACAGCCTTCCACTGTCCCGACTTCACCATAAACGTGAAGTACACGCGTTTCTCCAACGGTGAGGAGAAGGCCGAGATAATCGACCCGGTACGCGGTTTGAATGTCTACATCATACATGACGTATCGAACAATGCGCCGATTAAGGTTGCAGGGGCGGAGGAACCGATTCAGCTCTCGATCAACGACCACCTGATGTTCCTTTTCACGACAGTGAACGCACTTCACAACGCCGGTGCCCAGTCCATAACGCTCGTGCTTCCGTCATATCCGTATGCAAGACAGCACAAGAAGGCCTCGAGAGAGCCTCTTACCGCCGCGATGTTCGCCCGTTTCTGCGAGGAACTGGGAGTCGACAGAATCATCACGCTCGACATCCATTCGCGTGAGATCGAGAACGCATTCTCCACATGTGCGCTTGAAAATGTGCACGGTTCGTACCAGACGCTCATAGCGCTGAGAAAGCTCATTGATTTCTCGGATCCGGACATCGTCGTCGTCTCTCCTGACACGGGAGCCGTCAACAGAAACAAGTTCTATGCCCAGGCACTGCACAGACCTCTTGCCATGCTGTATAAGGAAAGAGACTATTCAATGGTCTCTACATCGGCAAAGAATACTAATATTAAATCAATAAACCTCCTTGGAGATGTCAAGGGTAAGACAGTTCTGATGGCTGATGATATGATTGCCACAGGCGGGACGATGATCATCGCGATGAGGGAACTCATGAACAGAGGTGCCAAGAAGGTCATTGTCATGGTATCTCTGCCGTTCTTCAACGGCAGCGCCATCGAGAACTTCGACCAGGCATACAGAGAAGGAATCTTCTACAGAATAATCGGAACCAACGCCGTCTACCAGGGGAAGGAGCTCCTCGAGAAGGAGTGGTTCATACAGGCTGATGTCACCGAGCTCTTCGCCAGGGTCATCTCCCGTCTCCACCACGGTAGAGCCATCTCTCCGCTTCTTGACAACAGAAAGTTCATCCAGAAGCTTGTCGACATGACGCAGGCCGGTATCGGAAGCCAGGTCGATGATTCCACGATTCCGGAATAAGAGGAGAAACGGCAATGCAGATGTCCAACCGTATCTCGGGTTTCCAGTGCTCTCCGATCAGACGCCTTGTACCTCTTGCCCGGAAGGCCAAGGAGAGGGGTGTCCATGTAATACATCTCAATATCGGACAGCCTGACATAAAGACGCCAAAGGAGGCGCTTGACGCCATTCACGGCTACAATGAGGATATAATCGCCTACGGTCTCAGCGAGGGTGAACTGAAACTCAGGAAGGCCCTGCTTGACTACTACAGGAGAATGGGCATCAATGATCTGACGGTCGACGACATCATGATAACCACCGGCGGCAGCGAGGCGCTGCAGTTTGCGTTCATCACGCTCTGCGATCCCTATGACGAGGTGATTATTCCAGAGCCGTACTATACGAACGTGGCAACGTTTGCAAAGGTTGCCATGGTCGAGCTCAGACCTGTGACGAGTTCGTCCTCCAACGGCTTCATTCTTCCGTCAATCGATGCATTCGAGGACAAGATAAACAAGAAGACGACTGGGATACTCCTGTGTTCCCCGAACAATCCGACAGGCCATATATATACGAAGGAGGAGCTTACTGCTCTCCTTGAGCTGTGCCGGAAGCATGACATCTTCCTCGTTGTGGACGAAGTCTACAGGGAATTCTGCTATGACGGGAAGAAATTCACGTCCGTGCTTTCGTTCCCAGAATATTCCGACAGGATAATCTGTATTGACAGCTTCTCGAAGCGGTTCTCCATGTGCGGATCCCGTATAGGGGCGATTGTCACCAAGAACCATGAGTTCATTGCGAACTGCCTTAAGATGGCCCAGGCGAGACTGTGTCCGCCGGCAGTTGAGGAAGAGGCTGCGACAGCTGCGCTTACGGCACCGGAAAGCTATGTCAGAGCGACAGTCGAGGAGTACGAAAGAAGGCGCAACACGCTTGTCGGCGCAATGCAGAAGATAGAGGGAGTGAGGGTCACGATGCCGAAGGGGGCATTCTACTTCATAGCCGATCTCCCCGTTGATGATGCAGAGAAGTTCGCATCCTTCATGCTCACCGATTTCTCATACAAGGGGAATACGGTCATGTTTGCTCCTGCCGAGGGGTTCTACTGGACACCCGGTTACGGCAGATGCCAGGCGAGGTTCGCCTACGTCCTGAACGAAGACGAACTGAAGATGGCGGCAGAGTGTCTGAGACTGGGACTCAAGGCTTATAGAAAGAACGTGATGCACATCCAGTAAGGAAGGTTTATCCGTGTTTGATTTCTTTTCTCCAATCGAGGCAATAAGAAGAATCTCCCCCCAGAAGGCGGGGAGGAATATCGAGGAAGCGTACGGTTATCTTCTTAACGACTTCACGTCAGTTGCGAAGATGCTGGAAGAGTATTATCCGCTTGAGCTCATGAAGCTCTCGCTGTGGGATGAGAGGAAGACACTCAATGAAAAGAGCAGGGACGGTGTCAGGCGTACCTCCGCTGTCCTTCTCCCCGTTCTTCTGCAGTCTGTTCTCTCCTCAACGCATTTCACATCATCCGGAAGCGAGAGAAACGTCAGCGAACGCGACTGGTCGAGACTGAAGAACATTGCGGAAGATGTCACGAGAAGACTCATACGTCTTATCGAGAACCGGACGGCACTTGCCTCAGCAGAGGAGAACTTCTCTGATGAAGACGCCGTGAACTACAGAGAGATAATCACGCGCTATCTGCTTCCCGAGGAAATGACAGAAGAGAAGCTCGAAAAGGATTCAGTAATTCTGAAGTCTCTTCTTGAGGAGAAGGTCGAACTCGAGGAGAAGACCGGAGTCGACTATCTCACGCTCTCTCTCAATATAGACAATATCGCACGGAAGGGGCTCGGAGGAATCGACGACCTTTGTGCACGTGTCCAGGCATACAGGAATGATTATGACCTTGCCGTTGCAAAGAGAGCAAATCAGATAGAGGGAAAAACGGAGGAAGAGGTCTACCGCATAATCACGAAGGCCAACGGCTGGGAGGGCAGGGCTGAAAGTCTTGCTTCCGAACGTGACGGCTTCGACATGTTCTGTCTCTCGTCCCTCTCGGATCTGAAGGCGTCGGTATTCGGTGTCTTTTCGGTGAGTCCCGGAACACTTGATCTCATATCATTCATAAAGATGGGCTACTGGCCTTCCCTCCGTTTTCCGTTCATCATATGGAAAGGGGATGAGTTCACATTCGTCGGCAAGCATATGCCGCGTTATATCGCCCTGACTTCCTCCTTCAACAGAAGAAGAGCAGCGATGCATGATGTCCTGGCAATCTTCTACCGTGTCGGGATAGACACATATACATATGACGGAAACAATGTTGACATATCTGTACTTCCGTCCTTCTTTGACAGGAACCTCTTTACTGACCAGAAGGTCTACGCATCAGTCAGAAAGGCGAGAGAGGACGAAAGAGCCGTCAAAGGAGAGTTCGGTCATAAGCGTCTCATCGTCGATCCCGACCAGACTGAGGACAAGAAGGAAGAGAACGGCGTTCTGACTATATCATCCGCATTCATGGCCCGGGCGGCGGTCGACAGGACCAGAAAGAGGGATCTTCTTTCGTCTCTTCTGGGGGACCTCGATCTTCCGAAGGAGAAAAGCGAATATTCTGCTGTCGATGAAGACGAACTTGACAATGCAGATTCTTCTGATGAGGTCATCGACGACACAGTCTCCGATGAGTTTGAATACGATACTGTCGATGAGGATGAAGAAGCCAGAAAACTTGACGAGAGAGACGAGAACGTCGAGTTCGTCGAATATGAAAAGAAGGATTCGGTAGATATCCAGAAGGAAGAGGAAAAGTACTCCCTCACCGATGACATCATCAGAAAGGAAGAGGAAATCGAGAAGGAGGAGGAGAAGTACGAGTCCGCACTCGATGACGATATCTTCGACGACAGTGAGGAAGAGGAAAGACTCGATGAAATCGGAGAGAAGGAAAATAGTGACTACTACGAGGAGATTGAAGAAGAACCGGTAAAAGAAGAAGCTCCGGTAGAGAAAAAGGAAACTGAAGAAGAGGAGGACGACGACGGCCAGCTTGATTTCTTCTCGCTTCTCGACGAAGAAGAGGAGGAGAAGGCCCTTGATGAAGAACTCGAGAAAGATGACGAAGAAGAGTTCAAAGAAGATGAGAAAAAGGCTGAGAATCTGGAAGTCGGTGAACCTACCATTGAAGACAGAATAGCAGAGGAAATTGCAGACGAGGAAGTCTCTTCAGAAGAAGCAAAGTATACTGATGAAAATACAGAAGAAGATGTCGATGTATCTGACGACGGGGAAGAGGAGATAGAAGAGTCTGTAGATGAGAAGGATGCAGACGAAGAGTCTGATGATGAAGAGGTAATCGAAGTCTCTGAAGAAGAGGAAGAGTCAGACAGTCTTTCAGATGATTCCGCCCTCGAAACAGCAGATGCAGACGAAGAAAAGGAAACAAAAGCCTCGGATGAAGATACAGACGAAGAATCTGGAGAAGATGATGAAGAGGTAATCGAAGCCTCCGATGAAGAGGAAGATGGAGACAGCCTTTCAGGTGATTCCGCCCTCGAAACAGCAGATGCAGACGAAGAAAAGGAAACAAAAGCCTCG
>CAZKIT010000022.1:0-5391 GCA_964552905.1 uncultured Spirochaetaceae bacterium | reverse complement strand
GATGAAGATGCAGACGAAGAGTCAGAAGATGATGATGTAATCGAAGTCTCTGAAGAAGAGGAAGTGTCAGACCGTCTTTCAAATGATTCCTCCCTTGAAACAGCAGACGTCGAGGAAGCGCTATCCGACGAGGAAGAGGAGATAGAGACCTCGGATGAAGATGATGATGAAGAGGTAATCGAAGTCTCTGAAGAAGCGGAAGTGTCAGACCGTCTTTCAGATGATTCCTCCCTTGAAACAGCAGACGCCGAGGAAGCGCTATCCGACGAGGAAGAGGAGATAGAGACCTCGGATGAAGATGATGATGAAGAGGTAATCGAAGTCTCTGAAGAAGCGGAAGTGTCAGACCGTCTTTCAGATGATTCCTCCCTTGAAACAGCAGACGCCGAGGAAGCGCTATCCGACGAGGAAGAGGAGATAGAGACTTCGAATGAAGATACAGACGAAGAGTCTGACAGCACCTCCGGTGATTCTTCTATAGAGACGGCAGACGCCGACGCAGAAGAGGAAAAAGAAACATCTGATGGTGAAGAAAACGAAGAATCCGAAGATGAAGACACAGCTGATGAGAAGTCTCTTGATGTCAATTCATGGATGAGCAGTTTCCTCGGTCTTGATGATGTTGCTACTGAAGAAGACGGCGAAGAGGACCGGCCTTCAGATGATGCAAACCTCAATGATGACAGCTTTGTGCTGCCACGTATGGGAATGATTACCGAAGAGAAGAAGGATGAAAAAACTTCCGATTCAGAAAAATCCGGGGAGATCGGAAAGAGTGAAGAAGAGAAATCCATATCAGTCACACTTGATGATGAAGTCATTCCTACGCCGGTCGGGAGTATAAGTGAAGTGTCTCCAAGAACATTTACGGCTACCTCCGAGAAGAAGAATGAAAGCCCTGAAACCGTGAAAAAGGAAGCCCCCGTTTCTGTTAATCCGGTGAAGGAAAAAGAGCCGGAGAAGAAGATCCTGTCAATGGAGGACCTTGATGATGCTGATGAGCCTGTTCCTCTTGTAACTGCGGAGGAAAGCGCGGAAGAGGACAAAATCGCATTAAACGGCATCGTTGCCGATATCTACAACAGCCTTTGCGGCGTCGGATCCGTGTTCAGGTCCTTCGTAAAGGAGGCAGATGATGAAACTCTTGAGGAACTTGAAGGTATAATCCACAACTGCTGGAGCAGAATGCAGAGTGAACAGAAGGACAAGCTTTTCAATGTTGCTGATTTCTCGTTCTCCATTCTTCTCTCTCACGATTCCAGACGGGATGACTTGAGAATGGCGGAGTTCTTCAACAATGTCGGAGGCGTCATGTATGCCAGGGACAAGAGCGAGTGGACGGCGGTCATAGTATACATAGACAGCAACTATGCCCTTGAAGCGGCTTTCGAGAAAACGCTTACGAAGGAGAGCTTCTCTCCCTCAGACTGGAAGAGAGTCACCTATATCGGTGAACAGATGAGGAAAAGATAAGTGGAGAAAAGTGAACTTTCCGGACGCCTGAATGCCGCACTTTCAGTCGCAGAGGATGCGAAAAGTTTTCTCATTTCTCATGAAAAAATGCGTTTTTCCGTCGAATCGAAGGCGGAGAACGACTATGTCACCACGGCAGACAGGACAGTTGAAAAGCTAATCAGAGAGGAGCTTCTGTCTCAATTTCCGTCTGACGGATGGTACGGCGAGGAAAGCGGAGAAAGCGGAGACGGAAAACACCGGTGGATAGTCGATCCCATAGACGGAACGGTCGACTTCATGTGGTCATTTCCTCTCTATACGGTTTCTATCGCATACGAGGATGAAGACGGGATTGCGATCGGCGTCGTGATGTTCCCGCGGCAGAATGAAGTCTTCTATGCACTCAGGGGTGAGGGAGCCTATCTTAACGGCGAGAAGCTTGTAATCAGCGAGGATTTCGACGTGAAGAAGAGCCTTGCGATTCTTGTTCCTCCGCACAGAAGACATGAACATCTTGACGAGTATATCGTGAAAATGAGGCGGTTCTATGACCATTTTTCCGATATGAGAAGCATGGGAAGCGCCGCATGCTCCGTCTGCTATGTTGCTTCAGGACGCTGCAGCATCTACTACGAGGAGTATCTTCACCTGTATGATATAGCGGCAGCAGTGCTGGTGCTCAGGGAGGCCGGGGGAAAGGTGAGTCTCAGGGACGCGGGAGAAGGATATCTCAGTATTCTCGCGTCTTCGAAATCGGTACATGAACTTGGATTGGAGTTGATAGATGGTAAAGGCAGTTTTATTTGATTTCGATGGTACGATATGTGACAGCTCTGCTGGCATCATGGACTGTGCTCTCCGCACTGTCGAGACGATAGGTTATGATACTTCGTCCTATACGAGTGAATATCTCAAGAGATTCATCGGACCGCCTCTGAGGGACTGCTTCCGCATAACATTCAACGTTCCGGAGGACAGAATCGAGGAGTGCGTCTCGACATACCGCCGTCTGTACAATGAAAAGGGAATGTTCATGATGCATCCCTACACGGGGATGAAGGAACTTCTCTATGCTCTGAGAGCAATGGGAATCAGAACTGCAGTTGCCACCAACAAGATGGAGGAGCTTGCGGTAAGATGCATCCACACTCAGGGGATGGATGACTGTTTCGATATCATCAAGGGACCGGAAGTCGACGGAGGAATAACAAAAGCAAGGGTAATCCTGAATGCAGTCGAGGAACTCGGCCTCGATAGAAGCGAGGTCCTGATGGTCGGAGATACGTCCAACGATGAAATCGGGGCTGAGACAGCCGGAGTCGATTTCCTTGCAGTGAAATGGGGATTCGGTTTTTCCGTATCGAACCCGAAGGGACTGCATCTCGTGGAAGAGCCGTCTGAAATACTGAAGATTGTAATTGAAAGGAACAATAAGGAGAAAAAGAAAATGATTGAAAAGGTTGATACTCCGCTCGGACCGAAGGCAGTAGGTCCCTATTCGCAGGCTGTCAAGGCAAACGGTTTCATGTTCGTTTCCGGAGTCCTCGGACTCGATCCGGAGACGGGATCACTCGTCGGAGAGACGGCTGCAGAGCAGGCCAAGCAGGTATTCAGGAATGCAAAGGCCATCATTGAAGCTGGTGGCGGTAAAATCGAGAACACGGTGAAGGCCGTCGTTTATCTCGAGGACATTGCTGATTTCGGCCCGGTGAACGAAGTCTATGCGGAGGCGTTCAGAAACGCCGAAGTCCTTCCCTCACGCTGTGCCTTCCAGGTCGTAAAACTTCCGAAGAACGGCAAGGTTGAAATCGAATTCACAGTAGCACTGTGATTCCAGGCAGGTTCCGGCCTGCCTTTACTTTTAAATTTTGTTGTTTTTTGTTGCAGATTCAAAAAAGCGGATGGTATGATAGTCCTATCAGACCAGCTTGGGGCTGACTAGACGGCCGGCTTCAAAGGGAGACACAATGCAGAATAACAGTGCAATCAAACTAGAAGGTATCACGAAGAGATTCGGAAGTGTTGTTGCCAACGACGGAATCAATCTTGAGATAAAGAGAGGCGAAATCCTCTCGCTCCTGGGAGAAAACGGAAGCGGTAAGACGACACTGATGAACATGATCAGCGGTATCTATCAGCCTGACGAGGGAAAAATCTATGCTGACGGCAAGGAAGTATCGATTCGTTCTCCTAAGGATGCCTTCGATTTACACATCGGAATGATCCACCAGCATTATCATCTCGTGGATGTATTCACGGCAGCCCAGAACATCATCCTCGGTCTCGATGAGGATATGGATATCAAGCAGACGAACACGAAGGTCAAGGAAATCTGCGACCGCTACGGCTTCGACATCGACCCGGCAATGAAGGTATACGACATGTCCGTCTCGCAGAAGCAGACAGTCGAAATCGTAAAGGTTCTTTATCGTGGAGCCGAGATCCTCATTCTCGACGAGCCTACAGCCGTTCTCACTCCGCAGGAGACAGACAAGCTTTTTGCAGTACTTCGTAACATGAAGAACGACGGAAAGGCAATCGTCATCATTACTCACAAGCTTGCGGAGGTCATGGCCATTTCCGACAAGGTTGCCGTTCTCAGAAAGGGCAAGTACATCGGAACAGTCAATACGAGCGAGACGAGTCCGCAGGGACTGACCGACATGATGGTCGGACATGCAGTCGTTCTCAACATCGACAGACCGAAGTATTCCAATCCTGCTCCCCGTCTCGTTGTAAACGGCATCTCATGCAAGGATAACGAGGGCGTCGAAAAGCTCAAGAAGGTTTCTTTCACGGCATATTCAGGTGAAATCCTCGGAGTCGCGGGAGTTGCAGGTTCCGGACAGAAGGAACTTCTGGAGTGTCTCACGGGCCTCTATCCGATGACGGAAGGCTCAATCGAATACATCGACCCCGATAACGAATCGACAAAGGAACTTGTCGGACTTCCCCCGAAGAAGATCAGGGAAATCGGTGTCGGCATGGCATTCGTCCCCGAGGACAGACTCGGTATGGGTCTTGTCGGAAGCATGGGAATGACGAACAACATGATGCTCCGCACATGGCGTTCGGGTAAATCCATCTTCTTCAACAAGAAGGCTCCGCAGGCTACTGCAGACAAGATCTGGAATGACCTTGAAGTCGTCACGCCTTCGACGGAGTTCCCCGTCAGAAGAATGAGCGGCGGTAACATCCAGAAGGTCCTCGTCGGACGTGAAATCGCATCCGAACCGAACGTCCTTCTCACTGCATACGCAGTCAGAGGTCTCGATATCAACACATCGTACACGATTTACAACCTCCTCACGGAGCAGAAGATGAAGGGTGTCGCAGTCGTGTATGTCGGTGAGGAACTCGATGTTCTTCTCGAACTCTGTGACAGAATCCTCGTTCTCTGCGGAGGTGAGGTCAGCGGCATCGTTGATGCACGTAATACCACAAAGGAAGAAATCGGTCTAATGATGACAAGTGTAGACCACAGCAAGGAGGCAAAATAATGGAAGCCAAGAAAGCTCCTTTCGTCCGTCTCGCCAAGAGAGACAGCATGGACCCGAAAAAGGCCTGGCTTATAAGAGTCGGCTCTATTGTGGTCGCTCTTATTCTCGGTATGATTCCTATCCTTCTTGCAGGTGAGAATCCGTTCCAGTCCTATGCTATCATGGTTTCCGGAGCTCTCAGCAAGCCCGGTTATATCCGTCAGACAGTCAAGAAGGCCATCCCGCTTCTCGGATGTGCTCTTGCCATTGCGCCATGTTTCAAGATGAAGTTCTGGAACATCGGAGCTGAAGGCCAGATTACAATGGGTGCCATCTTCGCATCCTTCTGTGCAATCAACTTCTCCTCCCACATCCAGTCAAGATTCCTGATGCTCCTGATCATGATGATTGCAGGAGCAATAGGCGGTGCCGTATGGGCATTCGTTCCCGGTTATTT
>CAZKIT010000021.1:6447-16090 GCA_964552905.1 uncultured Spirochaetaceae bacterium | reverse complement strand
ATTGGAAACTCTAGCAAAAAGAGCCCTTTCTTGTCAATAGAAAGAAGAGCCTTCATGAGAATGCCACTACAAATAAGATGTCATTCCCGATTCTACCGGTACAGGCAAAAAGATTCAAGTAAAGAAAAACGGAACATTTCAAATTTAATATCGACTTCGTTATTGAATACCCGTGCAAGAATTAAATAGAATAAAACCTGCACTTAATACTCCGAGGAGGAAAGCAATGCAGGAAAAAGACCGCACCAGATACGGTAACACGAGCGCAGAAATCGCACAGGATTTCGCGGAACAGCTCAAATACAATCAGGACGCAGATGTCTATCATACAACCCCGGAAGGCCGATACGAAGCCATAGCGTATGCTGTAAGGGACAGAATCATCCATCAGTGGGATCTTTCGAGAAAGACACAGAGAAAGAACCACTCCAAGCGAGTGTATTACCTCTCCCTCGAATTTCTGATGGGAAGGGCAATGACGAACAACATCATAAACCTCGGCATCGAGAAGAACGTCAGAGACGCCCTCTCCTCCCTTGGCTATGAATACGAGGAGCTCAGGGACACGGAACCCGACGCAGGCCTTGGAAACGGAGGCCTGGGACGCCTTGCCGCATGTTTCATGGACTCTCTCGCCACGCTTGACATTCCCGCCTACGGCTACGGCATCAGATACAACTACGGCATCTTCCGCCAGAAGATCGTCAACGGCTACCAGTCCGAGCAGCCCGACAACTGGCTGAGGGACGGCAATCCCTGGGAGCTCAAGAGACCCGACCTCACATACCCCGTCTACTTCGGAGGCCATGTGGCGCACCTCAGGGAAAGGGGGAGGGATGTCTTCAAATGGATTCCGTCCGAACAGGTGAACGGCGTCGCATACGACACCCCGATAGTCGGATACGGAGGGAAGACCGTCAACACACTCCGTCTCTGGTCCGCGACAAGCCCCGACGGATTCTCGTTCGAGGAATTCAACAGCGGAGACTACACCGAAGCCGTAAGGAAGAAAATCAATGCGGAGACCCTCTCCCAGGTCCTCTATCCCAACGACACCCTTTACATGGGTAAGGAACTGAGGCTCAAGCAGCAGTATTTCTTCGTCTCCTGTTCTCTCCAGGACATCGTCAGGAGATTCAAGCGCTACGGAGACTACAGCTGGAAGAACTTCCCCGACGAGGCTGCAATCCAGATGAATGACACACACCCGTCTCTCGCGGTGCCCGAGCTGATGAGACTTCTCATAGACAGCGAAGGACTCGGATGGGACGAAGCATGGGACATCACGGTGAAGACTCTGGGCTACACCAACCACACGCTGATGCCGGAAGCTCTCGAGAAATGGCCGCTTCCGATGCTGCAGTCACTGCTGCCGAGACACATGGAGATCATCTACGAGATCAACAGGCGCTTCCTCTCCTCCGCCGTTTCATACTTCCCGATGCAGAATGACAAGATCGCCAGGATATCAATCATCGAGGAGAGCAGCCCGAAGATGGTCCGGATGGCGAACCTTGCAATCATCGGCAGCCATTCGACAAACGGAGTCGCAGCACTTCATTCGAAGCTTCTCAGGGAGAACATGTTCCCCGAATTCGCCTCGATATATCCCGAACGGTTCAACAACAAGACCAATGGAATCACACAGAGAAGATGGCTTCTCGATGCCAACCCCGCTCTCGCATCCCTCATCACCGAGGCCATAGGAAGCAGGTGGATCACGTCCTTCGACGAAGTGGAGAAGCTGAAGGCCTTTGCAGACGACAGCGCATTCATCGAGAAGTTCGGAAAGGTGAAGGAAAAAGCAAAGGAGAATGCAGCCGCATTCCTGAAGAAGGATGCCGGAATCATCCTCGACACGTCAACTCTGATCGATGTACAGGTCAAAAGAATCCATGAGTACAAAAGACAGCTTCTCAACGCCTTCAACATCGTCATGATATACAACAGACTCAAGAGCGACAGCAGCTACAGGGAGAACTTCCAGCCCATCACGTTCCTCTTCGGAGGAAAGGCCGCTCCCGGCTATGTGAATGCAAAGCTCATAATCAAGTTCATCTCATCCATTTCCGCGGTAATCAACCAGGATCCGCAGGTGAAGGATCTCCTCCACGTCTACTTCATGCCGGACTACAGGGTGACGCTTGCAGAAGCGGTAATTCCTGCCACAAACCTTTCCGAACAGATTTCGACGGCGGGAACAGAGGCTTCCGGAACAGGAAACATGAAGTTCATGGTGAACGGAGCGCTCACAATCGGAACCCTTGACGGAGCGAACGTCGAGATGGCGGAACGTGTCGGGGACGAAAACATCTTCATTTTCGGACACACGGAAAAGGAGATCGCTTCTCTCGCTCCGACATACTCGTCACGTGAATGGATCAACAATAATGATGAGATAAAGGGTGCAATAGAACTCATACAGTCCGGATTCTTCAACAACAATGAAAGCGGAATCTTCGATCCTCTGCTCTCCTCCATCATCGACCAGAACGACAGATACTTCCTGATGGCCGATGCCGGAATGTACTCGAAGCGCCACGAAGACGCGGTAAGCCTCTACAGGGACAACAGGACCGAATGGAACAGGAAGAGCATAATCAACATCGCTTCCTCCGGTTTCTTCTCGTCAGACAGAACCATCAAGGAATATGCCCGTGACATATGGCACGTAAAGCCGGTGAAGGTCAGAAGAAGCAACGAGGATACAGTCCTCGAAGACGCAAGAAAGGCCGACTGAGAAAGAGAGGAGCTGCCCGTCAGGACGGCTCCTTTCTCTTTGAAAGAAATGATGAAGGAGAAAGTCCGGCTGCCTCGAAGCTGAATGCAAGCGCCTCTATCACATCGTTCCAGTACGGAGGATAGCCGTTGCAGCCGTGGCATGTCATGGAGTGCTTGCGTTCGAAGGAAACCGTCAGGTTCCACATCATTCCGTCCACGATGTCCGGGTCATAGCTCGTCTGCTTCCAGCACTCGAAATGGGCTTTGCAGAAGATGACCGATGCAATTCTCCTCCAGTCATCGGCACTGAGGTCTCCGCTCACCGGAGGCCGGTCGGCAACGAACACCCTGAACAGTTTTCCTTCTCCGTTCTTCTGCGAAAGAAGCATTATGCGGACTCTGTCCTCACCGAGCTTCTTCAGGTCAAATGTGAGATTCCTGAAGCTTGATGCAAGGCATTCCTCATCATCTCTTCTGAATGATGTTCTGCAGAACGGGCAGCGGAAGACCCCGTTCTCCGATTCCATTATTCTGTTCTCCCCGCAGCAGGGGCAGATTAACGTGTTCGGCATATATTCCCCCCGAAAATCGAATATGCATATATTCTGTATGGCCCGGTGCCGTTTTTAAAGTTCTATTTTTAGGAATTTTCAGTCATTACGAAATCGGAGTAGAATTACATCATGACAACGATTCTGCTCGCGGCGGGACTGTCATCGAGAATGGGACAGAACAAGCTTCTCCTCCCGTACAGAGGCATGACAGTCATCGAAAACACACTTCTTTCAGTCCTTCCCCTCTCAAGGAGGGTCATCGTCGTCACAGGCCACGAAAGGGAGAAGATCGAGAATCTTCTGAAAGATTATCCTGTGGACTTCGTATATAACAGTGAATATGAAAAAGGACAGAGAGGAAGCACTCTGAAGGGAATAGAGGCAGTCGGAGATGACGACTTCGCCGTACTTCCGTCGGATCTTCCCCTTCTTGACAGAAATGACACGGTCGCACTTTTCTCGGCAATCGGAAAGGCTTCAATCGTACGTCCGACGTTCAAAGCGGTTCCCGGACATCCCGTCTGCTACAGAAAGGATAACAGAAGAAAACTCCTCCATCATGACGGAACGATGAAGGAGTATCTGAAAAAGGAGGGGTTCATCGCGATCCCCTCCTCCATCGGATGTGTCTACGATGTGGACACACCCTCACGATATGACGCGCTCTCAGTCTTCAACGGAAATCTTTCCGTCCTTGAGCGTTACATTGATTAAGCCGTTCTTAGCGACCTTTCCGGAAAGAATCGAACGCGAAAGCGTATTCTCGATTTCATTCTGAATGGCCCTTCTGATGGGTCTTGCACCGTAGTCGGGATCGAATCCCACTTCCGCGATGTAATCCTCGACATCTCCGGTCCACGAAAGAGTGATGCCTCTCTTCTCAAGCCTCTGTGCGAGGGTTTCGAGCTGCAGATGGACGATGCTCTTCACCTGTTCCTTTCCGAGCGGGTTGAATATGACTATCTCGTCGATACGGTTGATGAACTCCGGCTTGAAGGCACTGTGTATGGCATTCATCACCTCTTCGTTCGCATGCTCAGGATCCTTGAGAATATACTCGCTTCCGAGGTTGCTCGTCATGATGATGATCGTGTTCGTGAAGTCCACGACCCTGCCCTGCCCGTCAGTCAGTCTTCCGTCGTCGAGAACCTGCAGCAGGATGTTGAAGACATCCGGATGCGCCTTCTCGATTTCATCGAAGAGAATGACGGAGTAAGGACGACGTCTCACGACCTCGGTAAGCTGTCCGCCCTGATCGTAGCCGACATATCCTGGAGGCGCTCCGATGAGACGCGACACCGAGTACTTTTCCATGTACTCCGACATATCGATTCTCGTAAGAGCTTTCTCGTCATCGAAGAGGAAGGATGCGAGAACCTTCGCAAGGAGCGTCTTACCGACACCGGTCGGACCGGCAAAGAGGAACGAACCGAGAGGTCTGTGCTCATCACTCAGTCCTGCCTTGTTACGCCTGATCGCGTTGCTCACGGCTTCGATTGCCTGACTCTGACCGATAACAGACTTCGACAGCGTCTTTTCGAGATCCGCATACTTCTGCATCTCCGAGCTCATCATCTTCGCAACGGGAATACCGGTCCAGAGAGAGACGACCTTTGCGATATCATCTTCGGTGACCTCTTCCCTGAGAAGTCTGCCCTCTTCGCCCTTGAAGGAGTTGACCTTGTCCTCGGCTTCCTTTATGGCCTTTTCGAGGGACGGCATCTCGCCGTACTTTATCTGTGCAGCCTCATTGAGGTTGCCGTTCCTTTCGGCGTTCTCCTTTCTCTGCACGAGCTTCTCCATCTCGGCCTTCTTCTCCCTCAGGGCAAGGATGGCATCCTTTTCGTTCTGCCATTCGAGGTGGAGTGCATCGTACTTCGTCTGGTCGTCACCGAGTTCCACGTTGAGCTTCTCGAGTCTCTCCTTCGAAGCCTCATCGTTTTCACGGCTCAGGGCCTGCTTCTCGATCTGGAGCTGCAGAATCTTCCTCTGAAGCTTGTCGAGAGCCTCAGGCTGGGATTCGATTTCCATCTTGATCTGGGAAGCCGCCTCGTCGACAAGGTCGATTGCCTTGTCCGGCAGGAACCTGGATGTCAGGTATCTGTCGGAGAGCGTAGCTGCAGCCACGAGTGCCTCGTCCTTGATTCTTACTCCGTGATGTACCTCGTACTTGGGCTGGAGACCGCGCAGTATGGAAATCGTGTCCTCTACGCTCGGTTCCTTTGCATATACAGGCTGGAACCTTCTTTCGAGGGCCTTGTCGGCCTCGATGTACTTGCGGTACTCATCAAGCGTCGTTGCTCCGATGGCATGGAGTTCGCCCCTCGCGAGTGCCGGCTTGATGAGGTTGGAGGCATCTGTCGAGCCTTCAGCGGCACCAGCGCCGACGATTGTGTGAAGCTCATCTATGAAGAGAATGATCTTCCCCTCGCTCTTCGTGACTTCGTTGATGACTCCCTTGAGTCTTTCCTCGAACTCTCCGCGGAACTTTGCACCCGCGATGAGGGAACCTATATCGAGAGAGAGAAGTCTCTTGTCCCTGAGGGACTCCGGAACGTCTCCCTTCGCTATACGCTGTGCCAGACCTTCGACGATTGCCGTCTTACCGACGCCCGGTTCACCGATGAGGACAGGATTGTTCTTCGTTCTTCTCGAGAGAACCTGCATGACACGCCTTATCTCCTCGTCTCTTCCGATGACAGGGTCAAGCTTGTCTTCCTTGGCAGCCCTGGTGAGGTCCTTGCAGTACTTGTCGAGAGAGGCATACTGTGCCTCGGGATCCTGACTTGTTATTCTCTGGTTGCCTCTGATGGCCTTGAGTGCCTCGAGTACGCTGTCCCTGGTGACACCGAGACGGATGAGGGCATCCTTCTCCTCGCATTCGTCGGTAAGAAGAGCGATGAGAAAATGCTCTGCAGATACATATTCATCCTTGAAATCGCCTGCAGTCTTCTCGCATGCGCCGAGAATCCTCGCCATGGACCTGGAGAAGGTCTTCTGGGTGCCGCCGTAGGCCTTCGGAAGTTTTCTCAGAATCTCTTCCATAGCCGTCTGCACGCTTTCAAGTGATACTCCGAGTTTTTCAAAGAGCGGTCTGAGGACCCCGTCCTTCTGTCCGAGGAGGGCGAGAATCATATGTGCAGGAACAACTTCGCTGTGTCCGGCGTTTTCCGCCGTCTTTACAGCCTCCTCCATTGCATTCTGCATCTTTACTGTAAACTTATCAAAATTCATTTCTTTTCCTCCAGATATAAAATTTGAAGAATCGAAATCATAACACCTGAGATTAAGTTAGTAATAAAAATGCAAATCGTAAAGCGGAAACTTCACGCCTTGAATGTAAGGAGAAAATCGGAGATTGTCTGATGAGCTTCCTCCGGTGTGTAGTTGCTGAAGAACCCGACCTGGAAGCATTCAGCCTGAATGAGATTATAAACCTCATCACCGAGCTTCTCGACGTTGCACTCCCTGATTGTTCCCCTGTGAACTCCCTGAAGGAGCAGCCTCTTTATGAGAATCCTCAGCTTCGCCGTGCGGGCCCTAATTATTTCGTAGACGTCAACACCCGAGCGCTTCTCTGCAAGGATGAACTCGACAAGGTTCGAAAGTGCCGCATCATGGGTCTTTGCCTTTTCGAAGAGATCTGTGATGATCATATCAAGTCTTTCGATTTCATCCTTCTCCCCGTCATCAAATGCATACGATGAATAGAGCGTGAACATCTCACCCGTCACCTTCTTGACGGCATAATAGTAGATGTCCTTCTTGTCCTTGAAGTACTGATAGACAGTCGGGCGGGAAAGACCGCACTTCTCGGCTATCAGAGTAAGATTCGACTCTCTGTACCCCACCTCACTGAAGACATCCATCGCCTTCATGAGAATCGTATTCATCCTTTCTTCTTTGTCTACAATCTTCGGCATATATGAAATATTAAAATCATTTCTTTTTTTACAGAAGTGCTAATCCTGTAATTGCGGAAATTCTTCTCCCCCGTTTTCGCTGTTTCCATCTATATAATACTCTCTTATCTCGCTGATGGCGGCTTTTTCCGCACTTGATTCCATCTTCGAGAGAACAGAGGCTATCTTCTCCTTTCTGATCCGGGCCCTGTCGAGACTTTCAGAGGCCCTGTCGACGTTCTTCTTCGACTCGTCGACACTCTTCGCGAGATCTCCGAAGAGTTTCTTCAGGTCCTCGAAGAGATGCCATATCGTCGAGGTGTAGGCTTCTATCTGCATTGTCTTGAAGCCGAGAGAGAGGGAGTTAAGAAGCGCGGCGAAGTTATTCGGCCCGGTAATCACGACACGATAGTCATTCTGGAGCTTCTCGACAAGTCCGTCTATCTTCAGGACCTCCAGATAGAGGGCCTCGGAGGGAAGGAAGAGGAGTGCGAAGTCCGTAGTCTCCGGAGGAACGATGTAGAGTTCGTTTATCGTCTTCGCCTCCTTCTCCAGGACTCTTCTCATGTTCTTCAGTTCGCCATCTACCGCATCCCTGTCTCCCGAGTCGGCTGCCGCTTTGTATCTCTCGTAATCCGCAATCGGGAACTTGCTGTCTATCGGAAGATATATCTCCCCCTTCTCCTTTCCCGGAAGCCGGACCGCGAACTCGACCTTCTCCCTGTTCTTTCTCGGTGAGTAGTTCTTCACCCACTGTTCTGGAGTGAGAATGTCGGAGAGAATGGTCTCGGCCTGCATCTCACCCCAGACACCCCTCGTCTTGACGTTGGAGAAGAGTGCGTTCATCTTCCGGACATCACCGGAGAGAGTGTCGAGCGCCCCCATTGCCTTGTAAAGCCTGTTCAGGTTCTCCGTAACAGCCTCGAAAGATGCCGTTATACGCTTGTCTAGAGTCTCCTGCAGCTTCTGGTCGACCACGTTCTGTATATCCTTCAGTCTCGCCTCATTGCCTTCCCGTATCCTGTCCATGCCGCCCTTCACTTCGGCCGTGAGCTTCTCGCTCTTCTCTGTAATGAGGGCAAACGACGCACGGTTGTCCTCCCGGACCCTGTCGAAGTTCTGGTTGAGCGTGTTCTGCAGGCCCTGGCTGCGGACAGCGGCCTTCTCGCTTTCCTCTCCGGAGAGCCGCAGAAGCTCTGAAGAGAGGTCGTTTATGGTCTTCGACATGTCTGTGAGTTTCATACCTGTGTCGGCTGAAAGAGACCTGATATCGGAAAGAAGCTTTGTCATGTCACGGTCATAGGAGACCTGGAAGGAGCGGAATGAGGCTTCGCTGCTCTCCTTCAGTTCATCCCTGATATGAAGAATGGACGCTTCGGAGATTTTTTCAGCCTTCTTCGAAAATGACTGTCTGAGAATGACGACAACAAGCAGTATGAGGTTTAAGGCACAGAGTGCGGTGATAATGATATCCATAGGGATAATATAGCCCCGGAAAAACGGAAACGTTAAGAAAAAAAAGAGATGCTGTATTCCTTATCAGCGTTATTGTCAGGAAAAGCGGCAGCTTTTTCCGTTGAGAGTTCAAAATTAAAGATTTATCATGTAGGGGAACTTCGGGGGATTATATGAAAAATCTGTTTGTTATCTGTCTTTTCACACTTTCACTGCTGACACTCCATGCAGGGAGTGTTTCCTACTACCGTCCGCCCGTTCCTATGGAGAAGAGCGAAAAGAACGAAACCGTCTCCGCCGGGTATGAAAGACCGGACAGACCGATGGAGAAAAAGGAAGCAGAGGCGTCAGGGACTTCCGCCTACATAAGACCGGCTGTTCCGATGGAAAGGACGGAAGAAAAGAAGGAAGAAAGCCCGCTCTACATCAGACCGGCGTCAGGAGAGAAAACGGATACGGAAACTGAAGATAAAACGGAGGCATCCTTCTCCACCGAGTCTGGATCAGAGAATGCCGCTAACGGAGAAGAGTCAGAGGAATTGAAGACGGAAAAAGCGGAAGACTACCGCCCGTATATCTTCGTGGCAGGAGAGCACGTATTCTCCGGCTTCACGGATTACGGCTGCATAAGCATCTATCCTGATGACTTCATACTCGAGAACCTTGACTCCTTCCTCTCTTATGAAAGAACAGAAAATCCATGTCCGATTGAGGCGACAGCTTTCGTCGGTGACTGTGAAATCATGATATCATTCGACTCATCAATCAACGGAAAGGATCTCATCCCGCTCCTGGAGAGCGAGATTGAAAGCTGGCTGAATACGATTGAAACAGTTGAAGATACAATCGAAGAAACGATTGAGAAAGCTATTGAAGAAACGATTGAAGAAACGATTGAGAAAGCTATTGAAGAGACAGTTGAAGAGATAGCTGAAGAAACAGTCGAAGAGATAGCTGAAGAAACAGTCGAAGAAACAGTCGAAGAAACAGTCGAAGAGATAGCTGAAGAAA
>CAZKIT010000021.1:0-6347 GCA_964552905.1 uncultured Spirochaetaceae bacterium | reverse complement strand
CGTGACAGATGACGACATTGCACTCTTTGCCGCCGCCGTCAACGCGGCATACCCCGAAAAGGCCGCTCTCGTGACTTACACAAGGAACGGAGACACACTCACACTCTCCTATCCCGAACATACGGAGGAGTACCTCATTTCATCCCTTGAAAACATTGGAAGGCTCGTCAAGGAGTATATTCTGTCACTTGTTGAGAATAATGAAACTGAATCAGAGGATGAAAAGAAGACCGTAGCCGCAGGCACATTCTCATATAAGGGAATAGAATCCGAGGTAAAGGTTTACAGCACATACGCAGTCCTCACGATTCCGGAAGGCGTGACAGATGACGACATTGCACTCTTTGCCGCCGCCGTCAACGCGGCATACCCCGAAGAGGCAGCTCTCGTGACTTACACAAGGGACGGAGACACACTCACACTCTCCTATCCCGAGCAGACGGACGAGTACCTTCTTGAGGCGCTCTCTGCTGTAAAGGAAGGTGCCGAATATCTTATCGACATTTATTCTGGAAATAATGTAAAGGAAGAGCAGACTTTAAGAACAAATACAGTGACAGGTCAGACATCTTCAAAGAAGGCCGAACAGAAGACGATAGCTTCAACTGACACGCTACGGTCAGAAACAGTGGTAGCGAAAGACACAGCTTCCGAGACAGCATCTCAGGCAGACACAGTTTCCGAGCCTGCAGTCTCCTCCGCTGCACCTGCCGCTTTCTCAGAGGAAACGCAGGACTCTCTCTGGAGATTCTCTTTCAGACTCAACGGAGGAATGAATGCAGTCTTCGGGAAAAACATCGAAATGAAAGGCATACTCTTTGCGGGAGTGTCTGCAGAGTATGTATACAACGACAGAGTCGCACTGTACGGTTCTCTCAGTGCGACATTCCCCAGTCCTTTCTTCATTACGGCTGACGTCGGAGTAAAGGCTGAGGGCCGAATTACAAAGGACATTCCGCTCAATGTCGGAGTCTCTGCAGGGCTTGCGCTGGTTCCTGTACTGAAGAACAAGCTGACAGTCTATGCAGGATTGTTCACATCCTTTAAGTTACCCGTTTTCGATATCAACCTCGAATTCAGATACGGAACCGGCAACTACGCATACATCGGTCTCTACGGGTCTTACAAATTCTAGCAAGAAACCTAGAGATGCAGGTGAGCAAGCGGGGTCCGGCCCCGCTTTTTCAATCGTCTCTCCTGAGGAAACCGGAACCTGGAAAAAAAGAGACAGCCCAGCCTCCTTTTCGTACCGGTCCGTTCACATACGGTCCACATCGAAGACGAACAGCCGGAGGATCTGAGACATCTTACAATGTTTTTCCCGGAAGAAAGGTAAGAAAAATATCCGGAACCGAAATTCCGGATATCATATCGTTATGCTCTTTTCTCAATCAGAGAAGTTCCGGCGGTATTACCGTTCCGGCCGTGAAGGCACCATACGAAAGCTCGATGTAAGCCGACGTGAAGTACGGCGTGACATGTGTGCCGTCGAAGGCTCCGCTTTTGATGATCTTCACACTTTCGGGAATGATTACATCGCACGAAAATCCCGTATTGTAGAATACTCCGTTCTCAATTGTTTCAAGAGATGAAGGCAGGATAAGGCAGCCGTCAAGCCCCTTGCAGTTAGCGAAGGCATATTCTCCGATAGTCCTGACGGACGAAGGTAGAACCAGATCTCCGCTCAACGACGTACAACCTTTGAATGCGCTCGAGCCGATTGTCTCCGCACCCATGATAAAGAGCTCGCCGTCAAGGCCTGTACAGCCCTGGAATGCACTGCTTCCGATTGTCTTTACTGACTCCGGAATAATCAGGTCGCCGCTGAAGCCTGTACAGGACGAAAACGCGCTGGCTCCGATGGATACCGTCTCCGGTATATGCAGTTCTCCCTTAAACCCGTAGCACCCGAGGAATGCCGAGTCTCCGATGACTGTACTGCTGAGTATGTAGAGTCCTCCGTTAAAGCCACTGCAGCCGCTGAATGCACCGCTGCCTAGCTCGCTGACCGACTGAGGAATGACAAGATCACCCCTCAGCGATGTACAGCCGCTGAATGCCTGCTTTCCTATACTCTCGACACCTTCGCTGATCCAGAGTCCCGTAAGCGATGTACAGCCGCTGAAGGCACCGTTGCCTATGCTTTCGATACTTGCCGGGATGGTCAGATTTCCCGAGATATACGTGTTGCCGCCGAACGCATAATCGCCGATTCTGACAACAGGAATACCGTCAACTGTATCCGGGATGATGAGATCTTTTGGATACGTTATTGCATTATCTGTCAGAACAAATCCCCCGAGTGAAGATGAATAAGTATAGAAGATGTTATCCGTGTACCTTTTTTCTCCGTCTTCGGGAATCTCAGGAGCCACCTCGTTCTCAGCTGCGATTTCCGCTTTCACAGTTTTCATCTCAGAAGACGAAGTTTCCTCCGGCCCGGTTACAGCAGATGTGGAAGGAATGCTTTCTTCCGCCTTTTTCGCGCATGACGGCACCAGGAGAAGTAAAAGAGCAAATAGAATCATGACAAAGTATTTATTCATAATTACGTCCCTGTCGTGTATGCGGCGGCAATGCCACCGCATATTCATATGCTCTTACCTCGGAGTTCTCATCAGGACCCAGGTACCGCCTTCACTGTCAATCCAGAGCTCGACTACCTCGATATCTCTTACAGTTGCGTCTGTCTTCAGTGATGTCATCATATACGGTGTACCGTTCAGGTTCTTATCCGTGTTATTGACAACTGTACCTTTTCTCATTGCGAACTGTGCCGCGCCCTTTGCCTTTGCTGTTTCTGCAGCTTCATAAACATTCTCCGAAGTCTCCACATAGACCTTCTCGTAGTAATAGCTGCTGCTTTCAGGAAGTTCGACAACCCAGTCAGGTCTTTCAATATTGTCCTTGCCGTAGACAATGAGATTCTTCTGCTTCTCCGTTACGACTCCAAGACCGACAGTAGACTTCTTCCATGTTGCGATGAGCTTCATGTTGCCGGTTGTTCCTGCCTCAATAATCATGTCGACGGTGTGAGTCTCGCTTCTGTCACCTGCAATTACCCAGCCCGTGAAGTCAAAGCCGTCGCGGTAAGGATTGGCGATGATCGTGTCATCCTCGATTGTATAGGATGAAGGATTCTCGATTTCATAGCGGTAGCTGCCGCCGTCGAGCACGTAGGTGAGAGTGTAGTTTACCGGCTCCCAGAGTGCACTGAGAACGATGTCATCCGCCTTCGTCACATCAATTGTGTATTCTGAAGAGAGAGACATCTTCCTGGTGTATCTTCCGCTTCCTTCGTACCAGCCCATGAATGTGTATCCCTTTCTCACAGGATTCGAGAGAGCCTCAAGCGTATCCTCGACTGTATAGGAAGAAGGATTCTCCTCATACATTTCAAGCTCACCTCCGTTCAGTCTGTACGAAACGGAATATGTGTTGACCTTCCAGACAGCCCTGAGAGAGAAGTCTCTTCCCGAATAGCTGGAAATCTTGCTGATGTACTTGCCTTCAGTTTCGTCGAACCATCCCGCAAATGTATAACCGTTTCTTACCGGTGTCGGGAGTATGACCGAATCGAACGAATAAGTGTACGAAGTTACAAGAGCATCTTCAACCTCTCCGCCTGCAAGGTCGTAGGTGATCGAATAGTCCTTCTCCTTCCATACTGCAAGGAGGTTCCTGTCGCCGACTGTGCCGTTTTCTATCTCGTATACAGGGCGGGCAAGCGTTACCTCTTCGCCGTCGATGATCCAGCCGACGAAATCATAGCCGGTACGGCTCGGATTGACGAGCGTGAATGCATCGTTGACTGTGTAGACTGCAGGGTTGGAAGGTTCTTCCTCTCTGACAGCAGGAACACGGTACAGAACGCCTTCTTCATCATAATAGATATTGTAGTAGATTACCTCCCAGACAGCCTTGAATGAAAGGTTGCCGATGCTTCCCTTTTCTACTGTAATCGAATCTGCAATCTTCTCGACAGGCTCCTCGTCTTCGACGTACTCGATTCCGAGTTCATATGCAAGATTATCGACAAGTTCTTCGAAATCATGTGTTGTCTCTGCAGGGAAGTAGATTCTGATTTCGGAATCAAGAACTTCTGTACGGTAGACCGGGAAACATTCGCTGACGACATATTCAACAAGATCGATGATTTCCTCGTCTGCAAACGGCATCGATATGTTGACATGGTCTTCATAGACGTCGAGGGTCATTACCAGACCGTCAGCCGTGAAGGAGACAGAGAAGAGCATCGTGTTGACCTTTTCCATGCCCTCATACTGCCAGCCAACGAATCTGTAGCCCTTTCTTTCAGGAGCCGTGAGCGTGAATGTATCGCTCATGACGTTGTACCTCTCAGGGTTTGAAGCTCCCTCGGGAAGCTTTCCGCCGTCAAGGTCGTATGTGATTGTATAGTCCACGGACTTCCATACTGCCTCGAGAACTATATCCTCACCGGTGAACGAGTCGACAGCATAGGAGAGAGACGGTTCTTCATCAGATCCGCTGATTCTCCAGCCGAGGAACTCGAGACCGTCAATCGACTCAGGAGACGGGATAAGAACATCACCGCTGCCGTAAACGTAGCTTTCAGGTCCCTCGAAAACTGCTTTCTCTACATGAAGAATGTAGCTGATCGAGTATGTTTTCGGCATCCAGACGCTGACCATTGTCTTGTCGCCCTGTGTTCCCATCTCGAATCTGTACTCCGGATCAGCAAGATATGATTCCTCACCTTCTTCAATCCAGCCCATGAAGATGTAGTGGTCCCTGTTTGCCGGAAGAAGTGTGAATTCGTCAAGAACGTTGTAATGATCCGGGTTCTTCGGCTCCTCAACGCTTTCCTCCACAACCTCAACTACAGCTTCGGCCTTCTTCTCCTCATACTCGACGCCGTCTTCATTGTATACGATGGAGTACTCCTCAGGTGTCCAGAGAGCTTCGAGAACGATGTCCTCTCCTCTGAGGGAATCTATTGTATATGTAAGGGAAGGTTCAGCATCGGAAGCAGCTTCCTTCCAGCCGAGGAAGACAAAGCCTGCCACGTCATCGGGTGCGCCGATTACGATGTCACCGCTGCCATAGACGTAGCTTTCAGGACCGCTGAATGATGCTCCTTCCAGAGGAAGAATGTATGTGATTGTATAAGTCTTAGGCTGCCAGACACTCACAAGGACCTTGTCTCCGTGTGTACCCTTCTCGAATCTGTAATCGGGATCTGCAAGATAAGACTCTTCGCCTTCCTCGATCCAGCCTCTGAAAATGTACTTGTCCCTGTTGAGCGGAAGCAGTGTGAATTCGTCTTCGATATTGTAATGATCGGGGTTCTTCGCCTCTTCCTTCTCTTCGACTGCAGAGATCGCCTCTACCGGCTCCTCTTCTACGACTTCAACAGGCTTCTCCCTGTATTCGACACCTTCCTCATCATATGTGATGGAATATTCCACAGGTGTCCAGACAGCCTCCAGAGTAAGATCAGAAGCGCTGTTCTCATCAAATGATACACTGCTGACAACCTTGTCTCCGTCAAGGAAACCGTCGAATGTATAGAATTCCTTCTCCGGTGTCGGGAGAGCGACACTCTCCTCGTCATCGACAACCTTCGGATAGCCGGCAAGTCCGACACCGTCAGCCGTGACGTTCATGACATATGTTGTGACAGGGAGAATTATCTTCTCGAACTGAGCGATGAAGACATCACCGTCGACAACTGAATCGAATGTGACAGTGAAAGCCCTGTCGATTTCTCCCGTTCTCTTATTCTCCCATCCGAAGAATACATAACCGTCTCTTGCAAGGTCCGGAGCGACGACACTGCCGTTTCCAAGATCCGAGATGAGAGAATCAACAGTGACTCCTTCCTGGAGAGTGCCGCCGTTGAAGTCTACGCCGAAACGCTTTCCTCCATAGGTGAGCCATGTGATGCTGTCTCCGACTGCAACCGTCATCGTCTCCTCCGGCTCCTCGGGATAATATGATGCATCAAGCTTTCCGCCTGTAAGTTCAACATGGACATCATACCTCGGAAGCATGGATTCATAGACTCTGTCGATGTAAGGCTCGATTTCGCTTCTGAGAAGAGCATAGACGGACTCGAGATTCTCTGCGGTCATCTTAGGATAAGAAAGGCTGAGAGTATTGCCGTCCAGTGAATAGAACACACCATCCGCACTGATCTTGGCGCTGAGCACTGTCATGACATCATGCAGGTCATCAGAAGTCATGCCTTGAGGCAGAACGATGGTTGCATGTGTGGAATATGCGGTTATTTCAGCTGCGATATCTCTGTAGGAGAATGTTGTTCTGATAAGAGGTGTCTCGATGACAGGAGCTGTTTCTACAGG
>CAZKIT010000020.1:0-16216 GCA_964552905.1 uncultured Spirochaetaceae bacterium | reverse complement strand
CATCGTGGGGGAGTGAGTAGTTGATCACGTGGCTCAGGTCCTGGATATCGAGTCCCCTTGCGGCAACGTCCGTTGCGACGAGGATGCGGATCGTCTTCTCCTTCATCTTCCTGAGGATTATCTCCCTTTCCCTCTGAGAGAGGTCACCGTGAAGGGCCTCCGCTTCGTATCCTCTTGCCTGGAGGGTGTGTCCCACTTCGTCGCACTGGTTCTTCGTGCGGCAGAATATTACGCCGTAGAAATCGCTGTTGCGGTCGATTATCCTCGTGAGGGCCTCCATCTTGTCCTCTTCTCTTACCTCGTAGTAGATCTGGTCGGCATTCTTCGTTGCCTCCTCCCTCTTCTGTGTTCTCACAGTCTGGGGATTCTTCATGAATGAGGATGCAAGGTTCTGTATCTGGGGAGGAACAGTTGCCGAGAACATGAGCATCCGCCTGTTCTCCGGTACGTTCTTCAGAACTTCCTCTATATCTTCGATGAAGCCCATGTCGAGCATCTCGTCGGCTTCGTCGAGTACCATGAACGTGAGGGAGGAGAGTACAAGCGTTCCTCTCTTTATATGGTCAAGTATTCTTCCCGGTGTTCCGACGACTATCTGTACTCCTTTCTTCAGCTTCCTTATCTGGGTCTCCATGCTGGCACCTCCGTAGATGGGGGTGCACTCGAGTTTTCCCTCTCCGTTGAGGGAGTTGATCTCCTCCGCAACCTGGAGGGCAAGCTCTCTTGTCGGCGTGAGGATCAGTGCCTGCACGGCTCTGCTGTTTTCGTCAACGGTCTCGAGAATGGGGAGGGCGAATGCCGCCGTCTTTCCCGTTCCTGTCTCGGCCTGGCCGATGACCTCGGTTCCCTCCTCGAGAAGTAGGGGGATACAGAGAGATTGTATCTCGGTCGGCTCCTCGAAGCCTTTTCTTTCTATTGCCTTAAGTGTCTTTTCCGACAGTCCCAGATCTCTGAAGGATCTTTTTGTAATTTCTTCGCTCATATTATTCCAAGGAAAGCAGTCTATCAGAAAGAAGGAGTGTGGTCTATCGTCAGATCTCTATGCAGCCGAAGCTTTCCTCAATCGTGAATGAGGAGATTCTTCCTTCGAAGAGACCGTACTTGAGTGTCCTGTTCTGTCTGAACGGCCCTGACTTCTCCTTTATCACCTTGAATACCCTGAATGAGATATCCGTCTCCTTCCCGTCAGTGAATCTGTAGCCGTTCTCTTCTGTCTTTTCCATCCTTATGCCATCTTTCACAGTGAGGACGTTGCCTTCGAGGAGAAGGCACTTCTTCTCCTCGACGGACAGCGTGAAGGAGAACGGCCTCTTTCCGCTGCGGCCGTAGCAGTATGACGAATACGAGTCACGCCTGAGGGGAAATGATGTCGTCTTCCATACTCTCCTGGCCGAAAGGTCCTCTTCTCTTACGGCCTTCTTCTCTTCTGAGATTGTTACTGTTCCTCTCACAGAGTCTGACGTTGAGGAGTGTATTGCTTCGGTGAAGCGGTTTGCCGTGTAGATCTGGTTGAAGGACGTGAGGGACGGGTCCAGTGTGAATTCGATGTTTGTCTTGAGCCCCTTCTTTCCTGAGGGAAGGACGAAATCCGGAAGTGCCGAGATTATCCTGTAGGTGTTGTCCCTTGCTATGACGGATGCCGTGAAGCCACCTCCCGTGAATGTTATTCCCTCGTCCTCTCCCGGAAGGCGGGCGAATGTTGACTTTATGCGGAACCTCAGAGTCCTGCTTCTTATTTCACTGGTGGTGCATCCCGAGAAATCGATGGCCCTTACTATGCATCGCGCATTGACGCCGCGGCGTTCGAAGTCGTAGATGAGCGCCGTCCGGTTTTCATGATCGATGATTGTGAAAATCTCCTCATTGCCCCAGAGCCTGGTGCTTCTGAGATCCTTCAGTATTCCGGGATTGGTATCGACAGCATTGCTCATGGCTGAAGTTTAATTCACTCGGGCCGTCAAAGGCAATAAAAATGGGTACAGTCACTGGTACTGTACCCGGTATTGCGTCTAACTTTGTCAGTTCGATGACGATGATGAAAGATTGTTCATGAGAAGAGTGATGTATCCGTTTGAAACGTCGTTCACTGCCTTCTCCGAGAGGAAGAGCTCGGAAGCATAGTCCGAGATCGTGTATGTCGGAAGATTGTATGAGTAATAGGATGTGAAGTAGCTTGTCATGTATGACGCTGTGCTTGCACCTGTTGACTCCACCGGTCTTGCGATTACATATGCAGAGTTCGAATAGAACGGCTCGAGAACCGTGTTGTAGTCTGCCGTGAATACTTTCTCCGCCCATGTCGAATCAGCTTCTGCCTGAGAGCTGAGATAACCCGTCGTATCATAGTTGAAGGAGTAGATGAAGTCGCTGTCGCCTGTGTTGAGTGCGATGTCGGAGAGAGTTGCGACTGTGAGTCCGTACTTCTCTGCTGTTGAGTCGAAGTCTGCCTGAGCCTCGCTGTAGACGGAGTCGATGATTGTATCGAGGTATGCCTTGATGACGTCATTGTCGTTTGCCGCGATGTAGGATCTGACAACGGAGATTACTTCCTCATCCGTGTAGTCCGGGTCTGATGCTGCGCTGTCGATGACGAAAACAGTGTAACCTTCAGATGTCTGCACAGGACCGATCATTGTCTTTTCCGCTGCTGTATAGAGCTCTTCAGCCTTGCTCGAGTCATATGAGGAGAGGTCGCTGTCCATCTGATATCTGTAGTAGGACTCGACCTTGCCTCCGTTCTCTGCTGCGCTGTCAACAGACTCTGCAACCATCTCGTCGAGAGTCTTCTCGCCGTTTGCGTAGGCTGTCATTGCCGCACTCGCTTCGTCCTCCGTCGAGTATGTCGCCTTTGTGAAGGAGATGACCTTGAAGAGGTCGAGTCTTTCGCCTGCATATGCAACTGCATCCTCATCCGGATAGAGCGCGCTGTCGAGCACGACGTATTCGACGCTTCTCTTGTCGCTGTTGAGTGTGCTGATGAAGGAGCTTTCAGCTGTGCTTACGGGTACGGAGTTGATGGTCGAGTAGACTTCCTGGTACGGAACATACTCTGTCATCCATGCTGTAATCTGCTCCTTCTGGGTGTCGGTTGCACTGTTGAATGTTTCTTCGTCTGTGTAGTAGCCGGAGTCTACGATTGCGTCTGCAATCTGTGCCTTTGTAGCCTTGAAGCCTGCCTTTTCGGCCATTTCCTGGAAAGCCTCATTGACTACCGCCTGCTGGAATGCGCTGTTCCAGAGATAGTAATCATAGCTCTGGGCTGTGCTTTCACCATAGTACTGCGCATAGTAGTTGTAGAGCTGGACATACTGGAAGTAGAGGAAGCTGTTGCTCGTCAGCTCGATCTTCTTTCCGTTGTAGGTACCGAAGCTTACAAGATTGGATGATGTATCAGCTAAACATGTTGTCGGCAGAACCATGACCAGACCGAGGAGAATGAGTACGGCTACACCGAGAATCCAGATGAAGGATTTCTTGTCGCCTTTTTTTGCTTTCTTTACCTGTGTGTTGTTTTCATTCTGTGCAACAACTGTCTTGTCTTCACTCATAATGCGAACCTCTGAATTAAAAATGTGCCTTTTCGACACTGTTGTATAAATTACCATCATAGAGGCCATTTCGTCAATCTTAGATTGGTCTTTGTATTCTTCCTTCAAGTATGTTAAGATTTGGAGTCTGAGAGCGGAGAAAGAAGTGAAGATTCTCATTACGACCGAATTCTATCTACCATTCCGGTGCGGGGTCACATCTGCCATACTTGCCGAGAAGAAGGCTCTTGAGCAGACCGGGGATGAAGTGAGGATTCTCACAATAGGTGCCAACAGGAAGAGTTTCTACGATGAGGAGCTCTCTGTCTGGTATGTGGCTCAGACCATGAAGCAGCCCTACCGGGATTCCCACGCCTCTCTCAATCTCCACGACAGCGTCGTCAGAGAGGCCGTCGAGTGGGGGCCCGACATCGTGCACTCCCAGAGCGAGTTCTTCTCTTTCCGCTTTGCTTCCCATATAGCGAAAAAAAAGGGCATTCCCCTTGTTCATACGTGTCATACGGACTTCGTGTCGTACACGGATCATTTCACAAAACATGTCAGAGCGTGGAACCGGGCGGCGTCGAAGGTCGTTCCCTTCCTGATAAGAAAAGCCGACCGCATAATATGCTCGACGGACAAGATATATTCCCTCATTTCATCTTACGGTGTGAAACAGCCCATTGACCGCATCCTCGTGGGAGTGGATCTTGAACTCTTCTCAAGACGTCTGTCCTGTGAGGAGAGACACGGTCTTCGCCGCTCTTTCGGCTTTGACGATGACGATGTGGTCTTCGTTTCCGTCTCGCGCCTCAGCAGGGAGAAGAATGCAGGGGAGGTCCTCTCTCTTTTCTCCATGCTGAAGCAGAAGGGGGTGAAGCTTCTCTTCGTCGGCGACGGCGATGAGAGGGCCGCGCTTGAAAAGAGGGTGAAGGATGACGGTCTTGAGGACAGAGTCGTCTTTACAGGGCTTGTCGACTCCTCTGTCATATGGAAGTATTACCAGGCCGGAGACATATATGTCGGAGCTTCCATGAGTGAGACGCAATGCCTTTCCTACATAGAGGCCATGGCTTCATCCCTGCCTCTTCTTGTCAGATATGACTCCATTCTTCCGGACTATCTCGTCCCTGGTGTCAACGGTTTTTCGTATAACACGGAGAACGAATTCCTGGCTCTTGCCGGCGCACTCGTCTCCTGCAGCGAGAAGAGAAGGGAAATCGGGGAGGCGGCCGCACGCGACAGCGCCCGTTTCTCTCTTTCAATCTTCGCCGACAAGCTCCATGCATGTTTCAGGAGGGCCCTCTCTGATGGAGAATAAGGATTTCAGAAGAGCGGGGGTCAATTATTCCGCAGGAATTGTTCTGGCACTCCTGAGTGCGGTCGTGATGTATGCGGAGCGTATTGTCCTCGTGTCGCGGATGGACATAGTCTATGCCGGGTTCAACAGTCTGTTCGAAAATACATTTCTGATTCTCTCCGCATTCGATATCGGAGTCACGACATATCTGATGAACTACCTTCTCTCCGCCGTCAGCGGCGGAAGAGAGGAGAAAATCCGTCTGGGAGTGAGGACCGTCGGCCGTTACTGCCGTCTTGCCTCGCTCATAATCCTTTCCCTCGGCCTTGCCGTCTCCCCCTTCATGCCGCTTTTCAGCGGAGTGAGGAAATGGAAAGTGACTCTGTTCTTCATCATCTATCTGCTGGGACAGCTGGGACAGTACGTCTTCGGACAGCGCGTCCTTCTTCTAAGCTGTCTTCAGCGCAACTGGGTGGTGTCCGTCTTCGTGCAGACGGGAAGGATTCTCCAGGAGACACTTGCCATAGTGATTATTCTGAAGACCGGAAGCTATCTTCTCTATATCACATCGATATCCGCTCTGACATTCCTGACTTATTTCCTTCTCTACCTGAAGACAGGACATGACTGTCCTTATCTGAAGGAAAAGGGGGAGAAGGTGAAAACGGAGAAGATCGGCCGTGATATACTGGGCATGACGTTCCACCGCGGTTCGTCCGTGTTCTACCGCTCGCTCGAACCTGTTCTCGTCTCGATTCTGTTCGGCGCCCAGATTGCGGGAATATATTCGAACTACCTCCTTGTGACCTCGGCCTTCCTCACGCCGTTCTGGATCTATGAGTCTGCTGTCACTCCGACAATAACTCTCAGATACCTCAGGGGAACAGTGGAGGAGAACCTTTTACTCTACAGAAGAAGTGTCTATTTCAATTTCCTTCTTTCGCTTCTGGCTTCTCTTCTCTGCCTTGTGATACTCACTCCGTATATCACGTTTTCGTTCGGGGAGAACTATCTTCTGGGAACGAGCTATGATGCACTTTTCGCTTTTCTTGTCTTCCTTTCCTCTTTCAGAACGACGGCAGTCGTCTTCCGCGATGCCGCCGGGGTCTATACGAGAGACTGGAAGAAGGCGGCGGCGGAAGTCCTGACGGCGCTCGTGCTCTCGGTCGTGCTTTCCCGCCTGATGGGGCTGGCCGGAATACCGGTGGCATTCACTGCGTCATATATTCTCGTCGTTCTCTGGAGAGAGAACAGAACTGTTCTGAAGTATGCTCTTCACGACGAGAAATGGGATTTCTGTGCAGAAGAGGCCTTTCTCATGGCTTCGGGGCTCGTTCTCATCGTAGTTGTCTGGTACATTACACAGGAGATGCCTGTTTACCTGGCGCTTCTCAGTGCACTCGGAATCTGCACTGCGGCTGCCGCCATCTGGCTTATTTTCTTTCCTTCTGCAAGAAGAACGGTTTTCGGGAGAGACGGACGATGAATGAGATGAACGGAAAAAGATACAGCGGGGGATGGACACTGGCATCCCAGTGCATTCTGTTTGCCTATGTAGTTGTGGGGTACCTCGAGAAGATTCATGACCTTTATACCCTTGTCATGGTACTTGATGCCTTTCTCGCCGTTATCTCGTTCTTCTTCATAATACTCTGGTTTTTCCTGAACAGGGAGTACTGCTCGAATCCGGTGTCGACGTCGCTTACGGTGCTGACACTTGTCATTCTCGTATCATCCGTAGTCGGGGGCTCAGACAGTACCCGTCTGATGGTTGCGGCGTTTGCAATCCTTGAAAGCTGGGCCGTTGCCATCTCCGTAATCGTTCTCAGAAGGAATCTGAGGACCATTCTGGTGCCTGTCTATGCATTTATCATCGGCTTCTCCGTCTTCTACTCCATATTCAGTCTCGTTATGGGAATCGAGAGCGGGGAGACGAGATTCAACGGACTGAGCAACCAGTCGAACTCCCTTGCCGTCGTTGCTGCTTCGTCTCTCATAATCGCCATCTCCATGATGGGGAGGAAAAACGGAATCATCAGTACGGTGCTTGCGTCCGTCGCCCTCCTTCTTTCGTCTGTTCTCTTTGCATACACACTCAAGATGACAGACAGCCGTACATCCTACTTTGCTCTGGTCACGGCCCTCTGTTTCTTCCTCGTCTTCTCGTTCCTTCATTCGAAGAACAGGCTCTCCGTAATACTTGTAGCAGTCGTTGCCGCAGCGGCGATAGCGGTGACTGTCGTCTATCTTCTCTCGTCTTCGCGTTCCCTGAAAAGCGAAACTCTTTCCTCCCTCACGTCGGGGAGAACCACGATCTGGACGGAGACTCTGTCGAGGATGGAGGCTGAAGAGTATCTTTTCGGCTTCGGTGGCAATTCGGCGGGAATGACGGCGGTTCTGGAGGAAAGAGGAATGGAGACGAGGCTTGCTGAATACCTCGGCGAGAAGCACCTTATGCATTCCATCTACATCCAGTTCCTCGTCGAGTACGGCATTGTGAGTGCTCTGGCATTTACTTTCGGTACTGTTTTTCTCTTCTTTTCTTCGTTCCATGCGATGAGACGGGAGAAGGAAGACGTCGCCGTCATTCTTCCGTCGGCGGTTCTCATCGCCTTTTTCCTCGTTCATTCGATTGCTGAAAGCAGTGTCTATTTCATAGGCGGGAGCGAACAGATTCTCTTCATTCTCAGCTGCAGTGTCGTCTACTCATTCTACAGGGAGGGAAGAAAGAGAAAATGAAGAAGACAGGCTCCGTTCTCATAATAGTGATTTTCCTTGCCCTGACGGTTTTCTTTGCCGGACAGCTTGACAGGCTTGTGATATCCGGAGACTTCACCGCGCTCTTTCCGTGGGATGAGATAACAGACTATTACGAAGGCGGTGTCGGAGGTCAGACTGCAGTCCTTGCCAGGACGGATGATTCATCTTCCCCGATCTGTACGGACTACATCATAAGCAGAAACTACAGGACCGGACTTACAGCCTCCACATCGGCGGATGTTGAAAAGGACGAGGCTTACACTTCGACGATGTATGTCCTGGTCTATTCGGATAATCTCTATGACAGCGAGTTCCTCGACGCTCTTGACGAGTGTATTGACACCATTGATGAACGCCGTGACTCCGCGCGTCCGTCATCAGTTCTCGACTGGTTTACACTCAAGGGGGAAGACGGCTATATGACCATCGAGTCCATGAACCCGGATGAAGACGGAAAGTGGACAGATGAGGAGGCCGGGGAGCTGAAAAGCCGGATTCAGAATGACCCGATAGTCCCGTACTACCTCGTCGGAGGCTCCGGTAACTCTTTCATTCTCCAGTTCATCTATGCCGACAAGGCATCGGATGAGCAGCTTGAAAGTCTCTCCTCCGTATTCGATATCCTCAGGGAGAAGGGTGCGAGAGTGATTCTCATGAGCAACATGGTGATATCGAGCGAAGTGATGAAGGCCCTGAAGAAGGACCTCTGCGTTCTTGCGGGACTGGCACTGCTATTGATGGTTGTGGTCTACTTTCTCTCGTTCCGCACATTCCGTGCAGTAATCCTGCCTCTCGTGCTGTCTGTCGCCGCTCTTGTCTGGACACTCGGAACGATGGCTCTTCTCGGCCTTGAACTCAACCTCCTGAGTATCCTGACACCGTGCCTTGTGCTCATTCTCGGAAGCACGTACTCGATGCACATGCTGAACGAGTATTATCTCTCGGGTAAGGATGTAATCGTATCTTCAAAGCACATAATGATGACGATAGTACTGGGAGCTCTGACGACGATACTGGGCTTTCTTGCTCTATCGCTTTCTCCGTCGCACACACTTTACGGCTTCGGAATATCTGTCGCATTCGGAGTATTCTATTCGGCCGTTCTCGCCGTATTCTGCCTTCCGTCCTTTCTGATTCTTCTTCCACGTCCGAAGAATGGCAAGAGGGAGAAACTGAAGAACGGTATTCTGCAGAGGATGATCACATCCTGGAGCCGGACGGTTGTGCGTATCTGGCCGTGGCTGATCGTACTCTTTGGTGTAATTACAGTCGTCTTCTTCCTTGTGAAGGACAGGATAAGCGTGGACTCGAACTATATGTCGTACTTTGCGGAGGATGACGAGTTCGGAACAGACTGCCGCTTCTTCTCCAGGGAGATAGGGGGGACAACACCGTTCACGGTGACAATCACCGCACCGGAGGGATCCGAGAATTTCTTCCTCGACAAGGCAAACCTTGATGCCGTCTTCTCCTGGGAGGAGCACATGAGAGAGAACAGGCATGTCCTCCAGATAATCTCCTTCCCGCAGTATGTGGCATTTGCCTCGCGTGAGATTCTCGGCTCCTACTCAATCCCCTCCGACGAAGGGGTCATGAGCATACTCCGCGCAGTTCTCGTTAACTACGCCGGTGCCATTCCCGAGATGACAAGAATCGTCTCCTCCGACTTCAATACCCTTACTATAACCGTCCAGACCTGGGACGGGGACAGGAAAGACCTCATCACCACGACGAGCGTCAGCGAGGTCTACTCGGATATGGTATCGTCACTGTCGCTTCTGCCTTCGGGTACGAAGGTCAGCATTTCGGGCTACCCGATAATAAGCGCGAAGTTCTCCTCCCGTCTTCTCTCCGACCAGAAGATATCGACTGTGCTGAGCATGGTGTCCATCCTCATTGTCGCCTCTCTCTTCCTCCTCTCGTTTTCGCGGGGCCTGCTTGTTCTCGTGCCTGTCTCCGCGGGAATCATGATCAACTACATATTCATGTACATCTTCTCGATTCCATTCGACATAATCACGGTCTCGTTCTCGTCCATTGCAGTGGGCTGCGGTGTCGATGATGCACTCCATTTCTCTCTCAGATACCGTCGCTTCGAGAGAAAGCTCATTTCTCCGGAGAAAAGCATTGAGGCTGCAGTGAGGAACACCGGGCGCCCGATTGTCCTCACGACGCTCTCGATTGTGAGCGGAATGCTCATGCTCTCGTTCGGAAGCTACGTTCCGATACGTTACTTCGGGCTTCTGATGAGCGTCACGCTCATGGCGTGCATGCTCTCGACTCTGGTCTTCCTTCCCTCATTCGCACTCCTCTTTGATTATGTGAAGTCCCTCTTCGACGGAAGGGCATACAGAAGGGGCGACAGAGAATGAAGAATCCGCTCATCAGTGTCCTTGTCCCTGTCTATAATGCAGAAAAGTACATCCATGATACTCTCTTCTCGATTGTGAACCAGAGTTACCGTAATCTCGAGATAATCGTCCTCAATGACGGCTCGACTGATTCAAGCGGGGATATAATCAAGTCAGTATCCGACGACAGGATAAGATACATCTTCCGGGAGAACAGAGGTGTCGGAAACGCGAGGAACACGCTTCTCTCTCTCGCAGAGGGAGAGATGATACTCTTTGTCGATGCGGATGATATTCTCTCTTCCGATTTCATAGAAAAGCTCTTTCTCGCGAAAGAGCGTACGAAGTCTGGGATTGCATCTTCCTCTGTTGTACCGTTCAGAGGGAAAAGACCGAAGGAGAAGGAAGGAAATGGGGAGAGTACAGTCTGCACGGGTCGGGAGTTCGTGCGCCTCATGGTGAAGCCTGCGGGCGTATTCTGCTATTCGCACTCCCGTCTCTTCGACAGAGCTCTCTTTGAGGGCCTCTCGTTCCCCGAAGACAGAATCTTCGAGGACATTGTTCTGATGCCTCAGGTTGTACTCAGGACAGATAAGGTCGTTCTTGTACCCGATGCCGTCTATCACTACAGGATCAACCGTCAGGGACTCAGCCACGGCCCTTTTTCTCTACGTGCTCTCGATGAGATGGACGGCTACTTGTCAAACATCGAATTAGGCTTGAAAATAGGAGACGGAAAAATAGTATACTACAGCGGTCTGTTCTTTCTGACCAAGTATTATTATTACTACTGGAGGGTACTCTTCAGAGGTCTTGGAATCAGGAGCTATCTGGAGAGATTCAAAGAGGAGAAGACAAGAGTTATACGCTTACTCAAAGGAAAAAGTTTATGAAAGGTGCTTTTTTATACGTTGATGCAGGCAAGGGACATTATATACCGGCTGTTGCTCTTGCCGATGCTTTTCGTGATATGGGCCATGAGGCTGTTGTCGAGGATCTCTTCCTCGTATTCCGGATGCCGATCTTCAGAAAGATATGCAAGGAATACTGGAGATATCTGCTGCATCACCCGAAACTCGAGAAGAAGGTTGATGCGCTTTCGAACAACAGGAGTGCCCATGACTCCCTGAGAATGCTCTGCAACAGTCCCAAGGGCATAAAGCATTTCAAGAAATGGTTCTTCAAGGAGAGACCTGACTTTATCGTGAGCACGAACTTTATGGGTGCTGCGATGCTTCCGGCAATCATCAAGAAAATCGGAGCGAATTGTCCCGTCTATGACTACGCAGCCGATCTGTTTGATCAGGTGAAGGCTGGTGTCGACAATGAGCTTACGATGTGCTATATCCCGACAACCCTGGGGGTCGAGCATACGATAAGCATGGGACAGGATCCTTCCAGAACGAAGCTGTGTCCGTTCCCGCTCAGCAAGAAATTCGAAGTCAGCGAGAAAATGACGAAGGCTGAGGCGAGGAAGAAGCTCGGTCTCAAGGATATGTTCACAGTGCTCTGGAATCTTGGCGGCGAGGGAATAGGAAACCCCAAGATGCTTTACGGCATGGTGAAGAGGGGAATGGATATACAGGTCGTCGTAATCGGAGGAAAGAGCAAGACGACGGAGACTGAATTCAATATCTTCAAGAAGAAATATCCTGATTTTAATCTTGAGATGAGAGGGTTTGTCAACAATGCCCAGGAGTACATCATGGCCTGTGACCTGCAGATGGGAAAGGCAGGCGCGAATTCTCTGATGGAATCACTTTACCTCAAGAGACCGTTCCTCGTTTCGGAAGTCCTCTATATGGGGCGTTCGACACAGCTCTTCTTTGATTCGTATCCTGTCGGCTGGACAAGTGATGACCTCGATGAGAAGCTGGATATAATCGAAAATGCGTACAAGGACCCCTCTGTACTGAAGAAAATCGACGAGGAGATGAACAGACTTCCTGTTGATTTCTCGGCTCCTCACTTCGCGCAGATGCTCATAAACGACACGCTCGAATACAGGAAGAGATACAGTGAGAACTATTGATGCGGAAGTTCATGGAACAGCGCTCCATGGTATTCTACATGAAAGAATCACGGACGATGAGGCCTTTCTGCGGCCATGCGTTCTTGTGCTTGCAGGCGGTGCATATGAACATCGTTCGAGAAGGGAAACGGAGCCTGTGATGCTCCGTTTTCTCTCTCACGGCTACCAGGCATTCACACTGGATTATACTGTCGGACGCGAAAACATCGTTCTCCATGAACCCGAAGCGGAGGTTAATGCGGCGCTCACCCATCTGAGGGAAAATGCCGCCGGGTATGACATTGATCCGGATAGAATAGTCCTTCTCGGCTTTTCCGCAGGAGGGCACCTTGCGCTCTCGTCGCAGTGTCATTTCAGAAGCGGAAGGGCTGATGCGCTTGTACTCTGCTATCCCGTGGTGACAACGGGAGAGTACGGACATGACAGGTCTACCTTCAATATTACCGGCGGGAAAGAAGAGAAGAAGGAATACTATTCTCTCGAAAAGCAGATTACAGACAGCATTCCTCCCGTTTTCATCTGGCATACGACAGAGGACACGTCCGTTCATCCAATGAACACTCTTCTCCTGGGCGAGGCTCTCGCTGAAAAGCATGTTCCTTTCGAATACCATCTCTTCCAGAAGGGAAAACACGGTCTCTCGATATGTACCGACGACGTGAACTCATTCGAGGAGAGAACTGCGGAGTGGCTTTCTCTGTGTTTCAGCTGGCTTGAAGATACACTAAACTGGAGGCAGTGACATGACGAATCTCATTCTTGATCTTGATACCGGAATCGACGATGCTATAGCTCTCTTCCTCTCTGCCGTACACCCCGAGGTTAATCTCCTGGGAGTCATTGGAACATATGGCAATGTGACTCTCTCCCAAGGTGTGAGTAATTCTCTTGATATACTTCACGCTGCAGGGCGTGACGACGTTCCCGTCTATCCGGGTAAGGAGAATGCGCTCTCTGAATCGGTGGAGCATGTTCCTTCATTCATCAGCAGACGTATTCACGGAGAGAACGGAACGGGAAATGTCACATTCCCTCATTCAGCGCGAAAAGCGGAGAATGAGAACGGAATCGGGTGGCTCATAAGAATGATGAAGGAGTATGACGGAGATCTCGTCTACGTGGCGACAGGGCCTCTGACGAACCTTGCCTTTGCGCTTCTTCTCGAGCCGTCGCTCTCATCGGGAAGAGTAAGAGTAGTTTCCATGGGCGGGGCCCTTACTGTGAGAGGTAATGTCTCGCCTGTTGCGGAAGCAAATATACATAAGGATCCGGAAGCAGCAAGAACCGTCTATGAAAGCGGCCTCGATGTAACGATGGTCGGCCTTGATGTCACAATGAGGTCCAGACTCAGAAGAAGCGATGCCGAAAGCTGGATAAGCACAGGAAAGGAAGCCGGAAAGCTCCTCGGAAGCATGCTTCTCTATTATATCGAAAACACCACCGGCTCCGACGATACATACGTTCATGACCCGTCAGCCGTAATCTGCGCTCTGCATCCCGAATACTTCACTCTTCTCAGAACTCCTCTCACCGTTGAAACGGAAGGTGAGGAAAGGGGAAGAGTCCATGTTCCTGCATCACGGATACTCGAACGTGATGCCTCGACAGAAGCTGCTGTCGATGTCCGCAGTACGCTCGTCGAAGCGGAACTCGGGAGGATTTTGTCATTCCTGAAGTACTGAATGCTTTATAATTTCCATTCGCATTTTACAGGAATTGTGTCTGTGAAAATCGTTATATAGGCGAATATGTGTTCTTATATTCCTATTTAAGAATAATAAATGTCATTAAAATGGTATCTTTGTTAAGAAAAAGGCTGTTCTTTCTGATACATCCTTCACCTCAGAATGATGTGTTGCCGTTGCTGTGAGTCTGGAGCATTACTGTCTTTGTTTCAGTCTCTCCGTTCTCTATCATCTCCATTATTGCCGATACCAGGTTTTCTGCATTGAAGCCGAATGATGTGAGACGGGGAGTGAAGCAGTCACAGATGTAGGTGTTGTTGAGACTTATGACCCCGAGGTCTTTCCCGATTCCCAGCCCGCTTCTTTGAGCAAAGAAGTATGTTCCCTTGGCGTAAAGGTCATCTCCGAGAAGGAGAGCCTGGCGTGTTGAGAATGTGCTCTTGATATTCAAAAGAAGATTCTCGACATTGTTCTCGATATGACCCGTTATGAGAAGTTCACTATGCTTAATGCCGTACTTTTCACATTCTTCATTGAAGACTTTCACTCTGACACTCTCCGGAGAGTCCTTGATTGAGTGGAGGTAGATGATGCTGTCGTAACCTTTTTCCCTGAAGAGTTTCACGGCTTCCCCTGTCGCCCATCTGAAGTCTATTACTATGCTGCTGCCGCTTCCCGGAACATCGTTCACCGTGATTACACTGCCGGCTATTGCGGGACTTACTTCGATAAGGTCGTTGTACAGACTTACAGCATATGCCGTCTCACCTCCGAGCAGCGATCCCTCAATGTAGTCATACCAGGTCTTGGAGTTTGCAGTTTCGACAAGCATGCACTCGTAACCCTTCGGAATGGACCTTACGCGGAGCGAGTGGAGTATGTGGCTGAAGAAGGGGTTCTCGCTGTCGGGTACGACGAGTGAGATGTTTCTCGATTTTCCCGTCTTGAGCGAGGATGCGGCATAGTTCACACGGTAGTTGTACTTGTCGCAGACCGCGAGAATCTTCTTCGCGGTATCTTCTCCGACTCTTCCTCTCCATTTTCCCCTCAGTACCAGCGAGACTGATGTCTGGGAGACTCCTGCCATGCGTGCTATGTCAAAACTCGTTAATTTCCTTTCCATTATTTTTACTCTAACATAATGGTGATCTTTTTGACAGACCTCAGCTCTCCGTCCACTCCGAGATGACTCTTGTCATTACCCTGTCGATATCCTCTCGTGTCTCTCTGCATTCCTTCGGATGCTTCCTGCCGGATACGAAGAGCCGTGTGAGGAGGTCTCCTCCCACCGGAATGAAGGTCTTCAGCATTCCCTCCGGATAGACGAAGTGCGTTCCGTACTCATAGACGTGGCATTCGGCGCTGTCTCCCGCTCTCTTTTCCATGCGGCCGATGTAGGATGCCGTATTCCACATGGAGTCGTCTTCGGCTCCGATGAGGAGAATCCTTCCCCTGATGTTCTCCACCTTTATGAACTTCTCTTCCGTAAGGGGTGTTCTCTTCTCGCTCTCCGTGAAGATGTCTGATGATGCGATTGTGTCCCCCGTTCTCTTTGCCTGCTCCCTGACGGCATTGCCGTAATCGGGATGACGGAAGGCATACTCGAGATAGGGAAGGCTGACACCGTCCTTTGTCAGAAGACTCTCTCCGTCGGAAGGCCATTCCGTGCAGCCGTCTCTCTGACCGCGGATGAAACCTTCGGGAATGAAGTCACATGGTGTGAGTGCTACTGTGAGGGTAATGTCAGGGTAGAGTGACGCCGCAGTCAGGGCGATTGCCGTCGTTGTTGATACCCCCATTATTCCGATACGTCTGTTTCCCTGTTTTCTGAGATAGTCTATCTGGCTTTTGATGCCTTCTATGGGGACATTGTGGAAGCCCCCTTCAGGAGCTGATGTGAGGACGTTCACACCGAACTTCTTCATAAGCCACTTCTTAGCGGCCTTCGCAACTCCCTTATCGGGGTTCCCTCCGATAAGGGCGATGATGGCGCTTTGTGCTCCCTTCTTTTCGTGGTAGCAGCATATGAATCCGTCTTTCGTGTATTCTGTCATTCTCTGATTTCCTAAGGTTAGCAAATTCTAACTTTGAGAGGAAATTGTTGCAACACTGCACACAGTGGGAATGATATGAAGAAAATAAGGAATAATCGTGAAAGACCTTGTTTATTTTCCCCGCTAGGGGAAGAATAGGGGACATGAAGTACATGGACGTCAAAACTGCAAGTGAGAAGTGGGGAATCACCCCGCGTCGTGTCCGAATTCTGTGCAACGACGGAAGAATAGACGGAGCCGTCAGAAACGGCTGGTCTTGGGTTATTCCCGATGACACACCCAAACCCAGGGACGGAAGGGTACTGAGACGTTTCAAGGCGCTTGACATACGTCCCGGTTCTGTCGATGTCGACGGTCTGAGGGAAGAGAGAAGACTCATAACGAAGGATGATTATTTCTCCTCTTCGAAATTCAACCTCCATATTGCGAGGACACTCTCCTTCCTCTTCGCTCTCGAAGGGGAGGATGTCAGCGAGGAGGATGCTCTCCGTATCCTCTCGGGATTCC
>CAZKIT010000019.1:0-16830 GCA_964552905.1 uncultured Spirochaetaceae bacterium | reverse complement strand
AGGAAGGTCTCTGCCATATCTCGAAACTCAGCAGAAACAGAGTCAAGAACGTCACTGACGTACTCCAGGTCGGACAGGAAGTCGATGTCAAGCTCATTGAAATCGACAGAATGGGAAGACTGAACCTCTCCTACATCGACGCACTCCCGAAGACGGAAGGCGAAGACGAGAATGAAAACGCAGACGCAGGCGAAGAGACCTCTTCCGAAGAGAAGAAGGAAAGAGGCGAAAGAAGAGAACGCCGCGATGACAGAAGAAGAGGTGATTCACGCCGTCCGTTCAACAGGGACAGGGATCATGCTCCCAGAAACAGGGAAAAGAAAGATAACTGATGAAGACGGTTGTTCGCTTTCGGAAAAAAAACGATCAGGTAAGCCTGCCGCAGTATGAAACGGCAGGCTCTGCCGGTGCCGATATCAGGGCCTGTCTCACCGAAGAGGTGACGATCAGACCCGGCGAACACGTTCTCATTCCGACGGGTCTCTTTCCCGAGATTCCCGAAGGATTCGAAATCCAGGTGAGGCCACGCAGCGGTCTTGCCTTCAAAAGAGGAATCACAGTCCTCAACACTCCCGGTACGGTTGACTCCGACTACCGGGGTGAAATCTGTGTTAATCTCATAAATCTGGGTACGGATGACTATGTAGTCTCCAGCGGCGACAGGATAGCCCAGATTGTTGTCTCTCCCGTGTACCGCTTCTCGTTCATTGAAGCCGACACGCTCACCGAAACGGTGAGGGGAGAAGGGGGCTTCGGCTCAACAGGAGTTTGAAAGGTGGCTCTTAACAGCGGTTCTGCACTTCTCTCGAGATATGTCACAAGGGAATTCCTGAAGAACTTCATCGTATCCTTCCTCTTCTTCTTCGTGATATTCTTCATAAACTCCATCCTGCTTCTTGTCCAGAAGATTCTTCTCAAGAACATCTCCGTTTTCGAAATGGTGGAAATGGTGCTTCTCTACATGCCCCAGTTCCTTGTCTATACATTCCCGTTCGCAACGCTGACAGCATCCAGCATGGTGCTGGGAGACCTCTCGTCGTCGAACGAACTCCTCGCGCTCAGAAGTCTCGGACTCCCAAGGCTCAGGATATACATGCCGCTCATCGTCCTGTCGCTGATAACGTCGCTATGCACGTTTCTGATCAGTGACGTTCTCCAGCCCTATACCTCCGTCATATACCGCGACAAGCTTGCCGTTCTCATGGCAGAGATGCCGACGATGGAGATAGAAAGCAACGGCACGAACAGCGTCGGAAACATAATCCTTTCAAACGGCAGGGCGGAAGGGAACACGATAGAGGATATCGTACTTTTTACAAAGGATGACGCCGACTACGAGAAGACCGTCATCAGCGAAAGCGGCGAACTCGAGATTATCGACAGCGTGAACTTCGTCTATTCTCTTACCCTCGAGAGTCCCGAGATTCTCATTTCAGATGTCTCGGATGCTGAAACCTATGCATTCGCGACAAGCACAAGCGCCTCGCTCTATCTCGATTTCTCCTCCCAGATACCATCCCTCACCTCATCATCAGCAGTCAATCTGTCCTCAGCCGAACTCATCGAGACCATAGAGGAGAGAAACACGAAGCAGAACAGTGACAGAAAGGACTATTACGAAGAGAAGGAAGACAGATTTTTAAGCATAAGTTCAATAGTGAAGAATGCCTTTGAGGAGGGTAGTGCACTCACCGGTGCCGACGAGGAGGAGATTGCATCCACTGTCTCCTCGATAAGCTATCTCGGTACTGTTCCGGTGAACTTCTACGGACAGTACTACAAGAGCGAACTGGGAAAGAAATTCGCGCTTTCGACTGCGTGCTTCATTCTGACTCTGCTTACTCTTCCGCTATCGACTGTGAGGGTCAAGCACGGAAAACTCACGGGCTTCGCAATAGCCATCCTCATCGCCGTCGCCTACTGGTACATGCTCTTTGCAGTCCAGCTTCTTATCTTCGACATCACATTTGATCCGTATGTCCTGATACTTCTTCCCGACATACTTATTTTCATACTCGCAATAATTCTCATATACAGAAACAGGAAGGGAAGAAGTTGAAGACACTGACAAGATACATAATCTCATCGATAATGAAGACAGCCGTTCTCGCGACAGTCGTTTTCTCCTTCATACTTGCCGGCGTCGAACTCTTCCAGAAGATGGACTCCATCCTCACGGGTGAGATTCCGATGGCGGGAATAATCGAGTACGCACTTTTATGCATACCGCAGTACTTCATACTGGTATTCAGCATTTCCCTCTTATTCGGATGCACCTATTTCCAGTCATCGCTTTCCGCCAGCAACGAACGCATCGCACTTCTGAATGCCGGAATAAGCAAATGGAGAATCTTCTTCCCCGTATTCATACTTGCCCTCATACTTACTGTTTTCGGCTTCTTCCTCTCAGAGAATGTCCTCAGGGAGCTCGAGACGGAAAAGACCAGGGTGAGCGAAGAACTCTTCGGATCCTCTTCTACTCAGGACAGCAGGAACATTGTGCTGAAGGACGGCACGGGATACGTCGTCTACACACGACGCTTCATAGAAAGCGAAGAGCGCATTCTCGATCCGATAATCGTGAAGGAGAAGGACGGGAAACTCATAACGAGAATTACGGGAACGGAGGGTATCTACAGTGACGGTTGCTGGACGATAGAGGATGCGACTGTCTATTCCTATTCAGAGGAAACAGGTTCCTTCACCCTTGAAAGAAAGGATAGTGTCACTCTTACGGACCTCACGATCGAGAGCGAATACTTCCGAGCGACGAACATCAACGTCGAGACAATGGATGTTAAGACGGCATCGGAATATCTGAGAAAACTCAGAACGACGCAGAGCGAAGTATGGCAGGAGAAGTGCACGGATTACCTCAGGCGCTTCTTCCAGCCTCTCTCCATTCTCCTTCTTCTCTCTTTGTCCGCGCTCTTCGACTACAATCTCAAAAAGAACGTTCTTCTCTTTTCGATTATAGAATCACTCTGTGTAGCTGTGGTATACTACGTTTCGGACATGGTCTTTTCGATAGCCGCACACCAGGGGACATTCTCACCGAAGTGGGCTGTCATACTTCCGCTGCTTTCGACTATCGTTATTGCAGCCGGAATAAACGAAGTCGGGAAACGGGTTTAGAATGGGAATTTACACTGAAATAAAGAGAAGCAGCGACTCGAAGGCAAGAATAGGCGTCATCCACCTCCCTCATGGAGATGTGGAGACCCCGGCCTTCATGCCTGTCGGTACCAACGGCACCGTCAAGGGCATCTATCACGATACTGTCAGAGATATGGGCTACAGGCTCATACTTGCAAATACCTACCATATATATCTCAGACCGGGTCTCGAGGTGCTGGAGGAGTACGGAGGACTCCATAACTTCTCCCACTGGGACGGTAACATCCTCACCGACAGCGGCGGCTTCCAGGTATTCTCCCTCTCGGGTCTGAGGAAGATAAAGGAGGAGGGTGTCACATTCCAGAGCCACATCGACGGTTCGAAGCACGTTTTCACCCCCGAGAAGGTCGTCAACATCCAGCGTGTGATCGGTTCCGATATCGCGATGTGCCTCGATGTATGCACACCTCCGCGTATCGAATACAGGGAGGCGAAGGAAGCCTGGAGAATAACGAAGCAGTGGGCCGAGAGAAGCCTCGAGGAAAGGAAAAGGCTGGGTGAAAGCTTCAGAGGAAATCTCTTCGGCATCGTGCAGGGAAACTTCTACGAGGACCTCAGAAAGGAGAGTGCCCTCACTCTCTCCGATATGGATTTCCCGGGAATCGCCATCGGCGGTCTCTCAGTCGGCGAAAGCTGGCAGGAGTTCAGGGACATGCTTGCATATACGGCACAGTATGTCACCGAGGAGAAACCAAGATATGTAATGGGAATCGGCAGTCCCGATTACATTCTCTACTGCGTCGAAAACGGAATAGATCTCTTTGACTGCGTCCTTGCGACCCGCATCGCACGTAACGGCGCTGTCTTCACGGACGACGGACTGCTGACACTCAAGAAGGCCCAGTACAGACTGGACAAAGGGCCGCTTGTCCCCGGCTGCCAGTGCACTGCATGCAGGGAATACTCACGCGGTTACATGCATCACCTCGTCAAATGCAACGAGATGCTGGGAGGAATGCTTGCGACAGAGCACAACCTCAGATACCTCCACGACTTCGTCGAGAGGATAAAGGATGCAATAAGGGAAGACAGGTTCGAACTCTTCAAGAAGAGCTATCTCAAGCGCTATTACGGAAGGGAGGAGTGATATCCTCCTCTTCTTTCTGTCATTCGGCTTTCGTCAGGAAGAAGAACTCCTCATTCATTATGATTATCTTCGAATAGTCATCGTTGAATGTTCCGAAAGTTATGTTTTCGCCGTCGTATGTGACAGTCAGTGTTTTATCGTCACTTACGCTGTATGTTCCCGACACCGATTCGTCTCCGCTTTCGACAGAGCATGTTCCGTCGTCATTGAGAACAAGAGTTATGACGGTTGACATTCCAGCAGACTTCAACTGCTGCATGATGAGCTCCTTCATGTAATCCCTGTAGAAGGAATACGTGGGGCTTGTCAGGTCGATTCCGGATTCGACAAGGTATTCGTCGATGAGAGCGTCAAGAGCGTCCTCGTTCATCTCCCATCTTCCGACATATCCACCCTCAGAGGGGAGGATGGTGCAGTATTCCCAGGTCCCGTCGTCATGAAGAATGACGTTACGACCTGAAATAGTCTTTGCACTCTCGTCCGAGGCTGAAAGCGTGAATGAGAGAAGAATCATGACAAGAGAGAAAAAAACCGTTTTTTTCATCATCCGTTTTTCCTTGTTTTAATCCTGCGTTTTCTCTGATTCTAACTTCGTCTTACTCTTTTAGCAAAATCAAAGGGGCAGGGAAGGAAAAACTACACACAAAATACTTTTTACAGTAAGAAAATGAAATATAGAAGCCCGGTTTCCCGGGCCCAGGGTCAGAAGCTGACCTTTTCTATTGAAAGAACTGAGTAGACTGTCGACATGCTTCCGTTATTGAAGTCGACTTCATCGCCCGCCATGTGATTTATCAGGCACTGTCCGATGGGAGCGTTGATGTCGATGACTCCGTTATCAGGATCGGATTCCCAACGGCCGAAGAATGTGAAGGTCTTCTCTTCGCCCGTCTTTCTGTCAAGAATCCTGACTCTGGTTCCGAATCCGACTCTGCCGTCGAGTACGTCATCCATTGACATTATCTTCACCGATCCCAGCTCGTTTGCAAGTCTCTCGTATTCCCTGTCAAGAAACACCTTGTGATCCTTGGCATACTGGTACTCCGAGTTCTCCCTGAGGTCTCCCAGCTCGCGTGCCGTCTTGATTTCGTGAAGAGTGAAGGGAATCTGGTTCTCCTTGATGTCGATGAGCTCGGCCTGCTTGCGGTCGAAGGAGGCTTTCGTGCACATGAATCCCCTCATTACGGAGATCTCCACGGGAGCTTCCTCTACCTCCTCCTTTTCACCGAAATCGAATGAGGGGAAACGTGAGAGAATGAGCTTCTTGAAGCCTTCCTTCTCTCCTTCGGTGATTCCCTCGTTCCATACAAGGTGGGATGCAAGCTTCTTCAGGGAATCTTCGCCTGCAGTCCTGAGATAGTTCTTCAGCCTCTCGGATGTGACGAGCGCATCCCTGACAGCCTTTCTCTGTCTGTCATCGGAGTACGATGAACAGAGGAAGGAGAGACAGTTCAGAAGAGAAAGTATGAAGTCGTCCTCGCTGATTCTGCACATCTTCAGATCCGATGATGTTACTCCGTTCTCGACGAAGAAGCAGAAGGCGATCAGGTTGTTCTTGTAGTCGGAAAGAGCACGGGACATGTATTCCTCGAACTTCTTTCTGTTGACACTCTCCATCTTCTTCATGAGTTCCTTTGTCGGGTTGACGGGGAAGATCAGCTCCAGTACGTCATAGGCCTTCTTGTCAAGAGAGCAGAGAAGGTCGAGATAGGCCTTCTTCGTGGCCTTGCACGAGAGATTCTCGTATACCATCTTCTTCTCGATGAGCGAAAGAGGAGAATAAAGTTCGCCGAAGGAGAGCTCAGCCTGTACGGGAGTTCCCTTCTCGTTCATCATCTCGACGACGAGAAGAGCCTCGATTCTGGTTGCGATAGAGTTTCTCTCATCCTTGAGATAAGACGAGAAATAGTCGATCATCTCGAGGAATGAGTCCGCCGTGAAGTCGACGAGATCCTCTCCCGCCTCGATTACCGACACGACTCTCTTCGAGAAGTCCTTGTAGCCGATGAATGTCTCGTAGAGTCTCTCCTCCCTCGTCGAAGGATAGTCACGGAGGTGATATGTGGTCTTGTTTATTATATCGACATAGGGATTGACGAGAGCCTGGGCCTTGATTTGTTTCATGACTCCGTCCCAGTCCTTCTCGCTGAGGACGGAAGGAACAAGTTCCTCCTTCATGTCCTTGATCTGGCATGACTTGTTCGGAGAGGAAAGGAGGAGGGTGATCAGAATCCATTCGATTCCTCCCTCTCCCATGATCTTGTCCCTGATGACATCTGCCTTCTTTCCCTTCTTTATAGCCCTGATGTCCTGGTTGGAGAGAGCCGTAAGGCTTGTCATTGCGTTCTGGATGTTTATCCTGACCTCATCGCCGGGGCGCGTGGAGAACTTGACAGTGAGGATACCCGTTGAGGAGATGTCGGTGATGAGGCCGACCTTCTTCGTCGCATTCTGGACGACATACGTGTTCTTGGAGTAGGCGATGTTCTTCTGGAATTCGTCGAGGGCCTTCACGGGGTCATTCGAGAGCTTCGTCACGTCGAAGTGCTTTGCGCATTCCTCGTAGCGCGACGACTTGCCGTAGCGCTCCTTCAGGATTGCACTGAGCTTACTTCTGATGTCCTCGTTGGAAGGATCACCGGAGAGGATGTTCCTGATCACATCGATTATGTTCTCGATGTTCTTTCTTCTGGTGAGAGCGGTGGTTTCGGCCGTGAAGCCGTTCTTCTCCTTATAAAGGTAGTCGAGAAGGCTTTTCCCCAGATCGAGGGAAAGAGGGGACTTCCCGAGCTTTGCCAGGTATGTCGAATAGAAGGAGTAATCGCTTGTGCCGTTCAGGAGCAGCTTGTCGAAGATCGACCTGATCTTCTGGCTGTCCGGAGTCACCAGGAGTCTGTTGAGAGTGCGCTGATAGAAGGATCTCGCGTTCTTCCTGTCGCCGTTCTTCTCGTAGTTGTCCGCAACGAGGATTATTATATCTGTATCACTGCTGTTGCATCTGACGTAGCGCTCGTAGTAAGACCACTTCTCGGCTTCGTTTCCCTTCGTCTCCGCAATCTCCCCGAGAACCCTCAGCGGGTTCGGAGCCTCGCTTGAAGCGAGAATCGTGGATGCGATGAATGAAGCGCAGTCATAGTTGCGCTTGTCATGGAACGTGTTCATCAGGTTGTTGAGCCTGACCTGGGCCTCATGTGGATTGAGAAGAAGGTTGATTCTTCCTGCAACGAAGTTCAGGACGATGGAGTCCGGATTCTCGTATTCCATGCTGATGGCATTCTGCCTCAGATCCTCCTTCGTCTCCACCTTCTTCATGGCAAGAATGGAGGAGTTCATATCTTCAAGTGATGAAACCCTGTATGAATAGTAGGGGTTCTTTCCAAGTCCCTTTTCTTCCTGTAGAAGCAATTTCAAATCAATCATATCAGACACCTGTCAATACTAAGATTGTCACGACAAAAAAAGAAATCCCGGGCAGAGTCCTGCTCGGAAGTTCCTTTTCATCCAACTGGTAATAATATAACACAAAAATTCTTAAAATCAAACAAAATATTCTTAACAAAATTTCCGCATCCCGGATGGCGCAAAGTAGAGATGAGCCGTATAATCGTCTCCATGAGCAGTAAACAGTTATCCTTATCGCCGTCACTTCTCGCTTCCGACTTCGCGTATGCCTACGATTCACTCAGAATGATCAGTGACGCGGGGTGCGACTATGTCCATCTGGACGTGATGGACGGACATTTCGTGCCGCAGATCACATTCGGCAGCAAGTTCATAGCGGACCTGAAGAAGAAAAGCGACCTCATCTTCGATACACATCTCATGGTCGAGAAACCGGAGAACTTCATACACTCTTTCATCGATGCCGGATGTGACATCATCACGGTCCACCAGGAGGCTACATGCCACCTCGAAAGATGCATAAGCACAATAAAGGCGGCAGGCCTGAGTGCGGGGGTCGCCATCAATCCCGGCACGAGCGTCAATGCAATTGAAGCTGTTCTCGACGAGGTGGACTTTGTCCTCGTGATGACCGTCAATCCCGGATGGGGAGGACAGAAGTTCATTCCGGGGACGGTCAAGAAAGTGAAGGAGCTCGATCTCAGACGCACCGAGGAGGGCTTCGGATACAACATCGAAGTCGACGGCGGAGTCGGAAAGGAGAACATCCGCCTCCTCTACGAAGCAGGAGTCACGCACGCAGTCATGGGCACGGCCTTCTTCCGCGAACAGAACAAGAGCTCGTTCGTGAACGAGATCTACGAGATACTGGACCAGAGATGAAAGCGGTTATTCAGACGGTATGCGACTGCACATGCACAGTCGGCGGAAATGAAATCAGTCATATAGACAAGGGGATTCTGGTCTACTTCGGTGTCGAAAAGGATGACACAGTCGATATGGTCGAACCGTTCATTTCGAAGATACTCCGTCTCCGTATCTACCGTGACGCGGAGGACAGGAAGATGACTCACTCAATAATGGACAGGACGAAGGAAGTGATGTTCATAAGCCAGTTCACGCTTGCAGGTGACCTCGGGAGGGGAAACCGTCCCTCCTTCGACAATGCGATGAAGGGAGAGGACGCCCTCGTCTTCTACGAGAAGGGGCTTGAAGTACTTCGGAGAAGCGGCGTGAAAACTGCGGGGGGTGTCTTCGGCGCCCATATGATGATAAGATATACCAATGACGGGCCCGAAACATTTCTTCTCGGGAAAAACTAGATTTTTTTGACAGAAAAAGGCAGTTACTGACCTATATATAATATAGAGGAAAATTTTATGGCTAAGACAACAAACACGGACAACACATCATCAGACGGAAGACGGGAAGCCCTGGAGGCTGCCAGACTCCAGATAGACAAGGAATTCGGGAAGGGGTCGCTGATGAAGCTCGGCGACAACAAGGACATACTCGACGTCGATGTCATTCCTTCCGGTTCCATACTGCTTGACGAGGCTCTGGGAGTCGGAGGCTATCCGAAGGGAAGAATCATCGAAATCTACGGACCGGAATCCTCGGGAAAGACGACGCTTGCCCTTCATGCCATCAGTGAATGCCAGAAGAAGGGCGGAATCGCGGCATTCATAGATGCCGAGCACGCACTGGACCCCGTCTATGCAAAGAACCTCGGCGTGAACATCGACGACCTGTGGATCTCCCAGCCTGACAACGGCGAACAGGCTCTCGAAATAACCGAGCGCCTTGTCAGAAGCGGCGCCATCGACATCATTGTCGTCGACTCCGTCGCGGCGCTTACTCCCCAGGCTGAGATCGAGGGCGACATGGGCGACAGCCATGTAGGACTGCAGGCAAGACTAATGAGCCAGGCCCTGAGAAAGCTCACCGGCATTCTCGCGAAGTCCAATACGACAATCATCTTCATCAACCAGATAAGAATGAAGATCGGCGTCATGTTCGGGAACCCCGAGACGACGACGGGAGGAAACGCCCTCAAGTTCTACGCTTCCGTGAGACTTGACGTGAGAAGGATTGAATCGATAGGAAAGAACGCCGACGAACTCACCGGAAACAGAGTGAGGGTGAAGGTCGTGAAGAACAAGGTCGCACCGCCGTTCAAGAAGTGCGAAATAGACCTCATGTTCGGAACCGGTATCTCCAAGATGGGATCCCTCCTCGACGCCGCAGTCAAATACGACATCATCGAGAAGAGCGGAGCATGGTATTCCTACAACGGCGAGAAGATCGGACAGGGCAGAGACAAGACAATTGAATATCTTGAAGGAAACAGTGAATTCACATCTGAAATCGACAGAATAGTGAGAGAAAAGATGTTCCCGAAGAAGGAAGAGAGTGAGGGCGGGGATGAAGTAAAATAATCCAGTTGGATTTATAACATTTTCCTGTTGACAATATTATTCAATGCCCTTATATTTGTTGTATATCAAACATGGATGGGAGATTACAATAATGAAAAGGGCATTGGTTATCTTAGTTGTCGCACTGTTTTCACTCGCTTGCATCACAGCAAAGTCATCTGACGACTCGCTGAGGTTCGGTTTCGAAGCCGGATACGGGAAGAACTGGACGAACGGAGAGCTTCTTTCGGACGCGACGCTCCTCAAGATAGAGGACAACGGCTTCTACGCTGACGCGGTTCTCGAGTATCATATGGGAAAGAACTGGGCAGTAAAGATCGGAGCAGGCGTACAGTACCAGAGAAAGGCAGAGGTCGAACTCGGAGATGACAGGTACAAGAACGAAGAGAAGACCGGAATGACAGTAGAGGCCCAGGCACTCATCAGATATACATTCTACAACTACGAGGGATTCTCGCTCTTCGCTTCCTTCGGTGCGGAAGGCATCATGGGAAAGATCGGCCCCGTTAACGACACATACGACAAGGAGATGCTCACGAACATGGGAGCAGGTGTTTCAGGTGAGATCGGTACCGAGATAATGGTTGCATACAGAACGTACTTCTCTCTCGGAGTAAGAGCTTCCTACATCATATACAACTCGACAAAGCTGGTTGACAAGGAAAACGGACCTGTAAAGACAATGAGCATGTATCTTTTGAGGCCGTATGTCGGCTTCACGACGAGAATCTACTGAGAAGTGGAATCACTTCATCCGTCCCCATGGTTTCATGGGGATTTTCCTTGTCAGACACATGATGGCGATAAAAGCAAATTTCGACTAAATTCGCACTTGTGTCCGACATTGTTTTTTTATCAGGCCGCTCAATTGACGCTTGCTCATTCTAACCGTTACATTAGTAAGCGTCTCACGACAAAGGAGTAATACAGAATGAAAAAGAAAGTATTGGCAGTAGTTCTCATCGTTGCACTGGCACTTGTCTCGGTTTCAGCAAAGTCCAGTAAAGACGCAGGTTTCAAGGCTGGCCTGGAGCTCGGACTCGGTATCGACACATTCAAGACCAAGGTATCGGGTAAAGTCGGAAGCAACTCGGGATCGACAACCGGAAAATTCAAGAACAGCGGTTTTGCCCTCAATCTTGTAGGCGAATACGCTTTCGACAAGAACTGGGCAGTCAGACTTGACGCCGGTCTCATGTTCGCAGGAAAGGCAACAGAGACATCAAGTTCGTCGGACACAAAGGTCGAGAAGAGCGAATCATCGGGTGTCTACATGAACTATGCACTTGATGCAAAGTACACATATGCATTCAACAAGTACTGGTCAGTTGCAGGTTATGCAGGTCTCGAAATGGCTGTCGGTCACATCTACAAGACAGGCAGTGAGGATGTCGACAAGGCACTCAACAACGTCGCATTCGGCCTCAACTTCGGCGGTGAAGTCGCCTATGCAATCAACAAGTCGTTCTCCCTCGTTCTCGGCGGTGACTTCGGCTGGTTCTTCGTCAACGCGAATGACACATTCAAGAATGACAGCAGCTCGCTTTCAATCAGCGGAACAAGCTATGCTTCCTCGAAGGTCAGCAATACAAGCCTCTCCTTCAGACCGTATCTCGGCGTCCAGTACGCTTTCTGATTCCGAAGAAGGATCCGTTCTCCCCATACCCGGTATGGGGATTTTTATTGCATCGCTGTAATTTTCCCTCTGTCGAGAACTTTCTCATATAGAGCAAGAAGGGAGCGGAGAGTGTCGAACGAGGGGCTTTTCTCATTCAATAGTCCCTTCATGTACATGTCACGCCTGATTTCAATCATTACAGATTTCACCCTCCTGTCCTTATGCCAGTATTTCATGGGGACCATGGTCCCCGAGAAGGGAGTGTTGAATGATACACGGTAGCCTGCCTTTCTGAAGAAATACTCCGTAAATGATACAAGAGAAGAAGGCGTATGATAGCTGTCGCTCCCTATGCATATCTCTTCACGGAGAGAGGCCCGTGAAGAGGGATTATCCTTTTCGTATTTCAGAGGCAGCGGAAAGTAGGAGTGGCAGTCGACGATGACACATTCGCCGTTCTTCTCGATGGCATTGTCGACAAGCATCTCAAGCGTTTTGTGATAGGGCCTGTAGTAATGCTCATAGACAAACCGGCGGTGTTCGTCACTGACACTCTTGAGAGGAGTCTTGTCAAACGAGGAAGTATAGCAGAACCCCATACCTACCTTTTCCATCTCCTCGTTCTCTGTAAAGCGTTCGATGTCGCATACGAGCCGTGAAACTTCGGCTTTTATCATCGAATGGATGCCGCTGTCAAAAAGCTCATCGGTATACCAGTCGGTCATCATGTACTTCTCGTGGCTGACGATCAGACTCTTCTTGACTTCTGTCATCTCTTCGTATTCGTCCGTTCTGTCTATGACAGGCAGGAATACGTCATTGTAGATCTCTTCGGGGATGAAATCCGATGCATGGGGAATGGAGAGTACAACTCTCCCGTCTCTTTCTCTGTAACTCATACAGTCTCCTTTTTAGCCCGTTCGAGGACGGGGCAATATGGAACAAATCCGCGTCCGCTGGGATAGACCTCGAGCGAAAAAAAAGAGACCGCACGGTCCTTAATCTTCCTTTAGCAGATTGAGAATGGCTGCAAGCAGAAGTACAAATCCCATTGACCATAAAATAGCACTATCAGGGTGAGCTGTCTAGAAAAAAGATAATCATTTCAAATATAATGAAGTCATGGCCGATACGTTTGATGCAATTCTTGACAGGAAGGAGAAGACTTCCTTTCATGTCCCGGGAATCCTCTCTGACAAGAAGGATTTCGACGGACCGCTGGACTTACTTCTCTATCTCATTTCAAAGAACGACGCAAACATATACGACCTCCCGATCTCCCTCATAACCGAACAGTTTCTCGACTACATAGAAAAGAACAGTACGGAGCTGGAGGACCTTGCGGACTTCTACCGCATGGCCGCCGAGCTGCTGTACATAAAGACAAAGCTGCTGCTGCCGCAGGAGACGGAGCTCGAGGAGGAGTACGAGGACCCGAGACAGGACCTCGTCGACAGGCTGATAGACTACCAGAAATACAAGAAGTACACGGATCTCCTGACAGGAGAAGGGAAGGACGGAAGACTCTATTTCGACAGACCCGAGAATTTCTTCGCCATACCATTCGAGGACAAGGATCTCTTCGAGGGAGTGACCCTCGCCGATCTCTGCCGTACATTCTCGAATATTCTGGCAAAGACTCCTCCCAGCAAGATCTTCAACATATACCAGAGTGTATCCGTCAAGGAGAAGAGAGCGCTTATGAGCGAGCTTCTCGACGAGAGGGACGAGATAACGATCGAGGATCTCATAGTTGATCATACAAACCCTCTTCATGTAATCTGTTCATTCCTTTCGATCCTCGAAGCGGCAAAGGACCATACTATACTCTTCCGGCAGGACAGGCAGTGGGATCTCATATACATAACGAAGAGACCCATCGACTGGGATCCCGCAATGGCCGACGAATACGACAGAGAGGCCGACAAGTACGAAAAGGAGAACCTCGGCGACGCCTGTGACTTCTCGATTCTGAAGAAGGATGCCTCCATCGATCTCGATCAGATGGCGATGGAAAAGAAGACGGAGCGTGAGGAAATGGAAGAAAGGGAAGAGGAGAAGATCGAATACACCGGCGAAGAGGACGATGTGGATCTGGGAGATGACGATGACTGGTGACAGACTTAGTGAAGACGCAAAGATAGTCGAGGTTGTTCTCTTCATCGAGAACACACCTCTTAGCTGCAGCCGAATAAGCCAGCTTACAGGCGTGGCGGAGGATGACGTGATCGACGCGCTGAGGGAACTCCAGGAGAACTACCAGGAGCGCAACAGCGGGATGTTCCTTCTCGAAGAGGAGGAGCTCTATTCCTTCCAGCCCGTGCAGGAACTCTATCCCAGGCTCAGGCAGAGCTACGGGAGGAAGGTCGACCGCAGGCTCAGCCGTGCCGCTCTCGAGACGCTTTCGATTGTCGCCTACTCGCAGCCTATCACGCGCTCCGAGATCGACAAGATAAGGGGCATACAGTCCGATTCGATCGTGAGGCTTCTCAGGGAGAGGGACTACATCAAGGTGAACGGAAGGGCAGACAAGCCCGGACATCCGTGCCTCTACTGCACGACAAGAAAATTCCTGTACGAATTCAAGCTTAAATCGATTGCCGAGCTTCCGAAGCTCAGCGAAGCGGACAGACTCAAATTCATGAAAGAGAACGAAGGGGATTTATTCCAGAATGAATGAAGACAAGACATTATTTCCGATGAGACTCCAGGCCTATATGGCGAAGTGCGGGGTAGCATCAAGAAGAGCAAGCGAGGATCTCATCGCCCAGGGCCGTGTGATGGTCAACAACAGAACCGTCAGGGAGATGGGAGTAAAAGTGAATGAGGACGACATCGTACAGGTCGACGGTGACACGATAGAACTCAGCGGAAGGCATTACTACATAGCGCTCAACAAGCCGAAGGGATACGTATGCACGAACTACGACCCGAATGAAGACCGCTACGCCCGTGACCTGATCGCGATAAGGGACAACAGACTCCTCTTCAACGTCGGACGGCTCGACAAGGATTCGACGGGCCTTCTTCTCTTCACGAACGACGGGGATTTCGCAAACAGGATGATGCATCCCAGATACGAGATCGAGAAGGAATACATCGTGAAGCTTGACAGGAATGTAGATATCGAGGACCTGAACAGGGCGCTCGACGGCCTCTACATCGACATGCCGACTCCCTACAGGATAAAGCGTTATGACCTCATTCCGAGAACCAAGGACTACATAAAGGTCACGCTGACTGAGGGAAAGAACAGGGAGATAAGGAAAATCTTCTCGTTTCTGAACTACGACGTGAAAAGCCTGACGAGAATCAGGATAGGATGCGTGGAACTGGGGGACATGCAGCCGGGTGAATGGAGAAACCTCAGGGAAGACGAGATCAAGGGTCTTGTCAGCGGAAAGGACAACTCGAGGAAGGTGAGCCCGAAGAAGGTGCGGGTGGTGTCCATCAAGAAAAAGGAAGGCAACTGAAATGGTCATAGCAATAGACGGACCTGCAGGAAGCGGGAAGAGCACGATAGCAAGAAAGATCGCAGAGCACCTTGGCTGGTATTTCCTCAATACCGGATCATTCTACCGCGCCTATACCCTGGCTCAGCTCGAGAAGGGACTTGATCCCCTTGACAGGGAAAGCGTACTCGAGACTGCCAGGGAGACGAGAATCACGGTAAAGGACGGCAACATATACATTAACGGCGTCAACGCCGAGAACAGGCTCCACACACCTGTCGTCGACAGATTCACGTCTCCCGTGTCATCCGATCCGAGGCTGAGAAGCATCGTGACGGCCCAGGTGAGGGAGCTTGCCGGAAAGATGGACATCGTGACAGAGGGAAGAGACACGACGACAGTCATCTTTCCCGACGCGGAATACAAATTCTATTTCGATGCCTCCGTGGATGAAAGGGCACGCCGCAGAATGGCCCAGCAGACGGGCGTGAGCTACGAGGAAGTGCTCGAGGCAATGAAGAAACGCGACCGTAATGATATGGAGAAGGAGGCGGGAGCCCTAAAAATGGCTGAAAATGCCATTTATATCGACACCACCAACTTGACTATAGATGACGTTTGTGAGAAAGTTTACTCTGCTATGCAAAAGCATTGAGCGTGGTAATTTAGTTGTAGGAGAAAATGGCATGGAAAAGGAATCAAAGATGCAGTCATACTTAGAATCGCATCTAATGTCAATTCCAGAATTAGAAGTCGGTCAGATCGTAACCGGTACTGTAGTACAGACAAATGACGAGACTGTCCTGGTTGACATCGGATACAAGTCAGAAGGACAAGTTCCTGTTGATGAATTTATCGAACTCCCGAAGATCGGGGATAAGGTAGCATTGACAATATTGAAGCTCGACAACGGTCGTGGTCAGGTAGTTGTCTCCAAGAAGAGAGCCGAAGCAAAGGAAAAGGGCGAGGCACTCAAGAAGGCAAGCGAAGAAAAGACACCGGTTCTCGGCAAGTTCGCCAAGACAATCAAGGGTGGCTATGAAGTCGACCTCGGCGCAGATTATAAGGGATTCTGCCCGCTTTCAAAGGCAGATGTTAACAGAGTTGAGAATCCGGAGTCTCTTGTCGGCAAGACAGACTTCTTCATCATCGACAAGTTCCACAGCGGAACAAAGCTGAAGAGCGTCGTATCGAGAAGGGAATATCTCGAGCAGAAGATCGAGGAGAACAGAAAGCAGTTCTTCGAGACAGCACATGTCGGCGATGTCGTACAGGGCGTCGTGAAGTCATTCACATCCTTCGGTGCATTCATCGATCTCGGCGGTTTCGACGGTCTTCTCCATATCAACGACATGTCCTGGGGTCATGTAACAAGACCTAAGGAATTCGTCAAGAGAGGACAGATCATCCAGCTCAAGGTCATCAATCTTGATCCCGAGACACAGAAGATCAACCTCTCACTCAAGGCAATGGAGCCGGATCCCTGGTCAACATTCGACCAGAAGTACCAGATCGGCGACGTCATCAAGAAGCCTGTCACGAAGATTGCCACATTCGGTATCTTCATCGAGATCGAACCCGGCATCGAAGGTCTTGCACATGTCAGCGAACTCAGCTGGACAAAGAAGATCACCAACCCGAAGGATTTCTGCAACA
>CAZKIT010000018.1:0-17078 GCA_964552905.1 uncultured Spirochaetaceae bacterium | reverse complement strand
TCCCGGCATACCTCGAAAGCCGTATCGCGGAGTTCTACGAGAGAGCCGGAAAGGTGAGACTCAGGGACGGTTCATACGGCTCGGTCACAATCGGCGGAACCGTTTCTCCTGCCGGCGGTAACTTCGAGGAGCCTGTCACACAGGCGACACTCAAGGTCGTAGGTGCATTCCACGGTCTTTCGAGAGAGAGAAGCGACGCTAGAAAGTATCCTGCCATCGACCCGCTTGAATCCTGGTCGAAATATGAGGGAATAATCCCGAAGAAGGATGTTCAGTATGCATACTCCTTCGTCAGGAGAGGCAGCGAAATCAACCAGATGATGAAGGTCGTAGGCGAGGAGGGCACCACACTCGACGACTACGTGATTTACCAGAAGGGTGAATTCGTCGACTCCTGCTACTATCAGCAGAACTCGTTCGACCCCGTCGACGCGACCGTATCGGTCGAAAGACAGAAGCATGTCTTCGGTCTCCTTACCCAGATTCTCAGAGCAGACTTCGCACTTGCGGACAAGAAGGAGGCGAGAAGCTTCTTCAACACCCTCAGACAGAAGTTCCTCGACTGGAACGGAACGAGAGAGGATGACCCTGAATACGGAAAAATCGAGAAGGAAATCAGATCCTTCTTCACACAGAAGGAGAGATAAGCTATGCAGAAGGTATATACAAAGATTGAATCAATCGTCGGCAACGTCATCACCGTCAGGGCCGAGGGCGTCAGAAGCGGAGACCTCGCTCTCGTGACAACGGGAACGGGTTCGTCATACGCCAACGTAATCAAGCTCGACGGCGACCTTGTTTCTCTCCAGGTGTTCAGCGGTGCAAACGGCATCTCGACGGATGCCCAGGTGAGATTCCTCGGTGTCCCGATGAGGGTGTCGTTCTCCGAGAATCTTCTCGGAAGAGTATTCGACGGAGCCGGAAAACCAAGGGACAACGGCCCCGAACTTGATGAAAACATGGTCAGGATCGGCGGTCCGTCCGTAAACCCGGCAAAGCGTATCATCCCGCGTAACATGATCCGTACAGGTATCCCGATGATCGACGTCTTCAATACGCTCGTCGAATCACAGAAGCTTCCTATCTTCTCCATTTCCGGTGAACCGTACAACGAGCTTCTGGCGCGCATTGCAATGCAGGCTGAAGTCGACATCATCGTTCTCGGCGGCATGGGACTCAAGTACGATGACTATCTCTTCTTCAAGGACACGCTCGAGAAGAGCGGCGCTCTTTCGAGAACTGTCATGTTCGTACATACCGCTTCGGACCCGACTGTCGAATGTACACTCGTACCGGATCTCTCTCTTGCCGTTGCAGAGCAGTTCGCTCTCCAGGGAAAGAAGGTCCTCGTGCTTCTTACAGACATGACGAACTTCGCCGACGCGCTGAAGGAGACGGCAATCACCATGGAACAGGTTCCTTCGAACCGCGGTTACCCCGGTGACCTCTATTCCCAGCTTGCATCCCGCTACGAGAAGGCAGTCGACTTCGACGGTGCCGGCTCCGTCACCATTCTCGGTGTCACGACGATGCCGGGCGACGATGTCACGCACCCGATTCCGGACAACACCGGATACATCACAGAAGGTCAGTACTACCTCAAGGGCGGAAGAATCGAGCCGTTCGGAAGTCTTTCGCGTCTCAAGCAGAACGTCAACAGCAAGACACGTGATGACCACCGTGCCCTCATGGACGGTATGATCAAGCTCTATTCATCCTACAAGGACTCTCTCGAGAAGAAGAGCATGGGCTTCATGATGTCCGACTGGGACGAGAAGCTTCTGAAGTACGGTGCCCTTTTCGAGGAGAAGCTCATGGACCTGAGCGTCAACATTCCTCTCGAGGAAGCTCTCGATACGGGATGGAAGATTCTCGCCGAGTGTTTCGAAAAGGAAGAGACACCTCTCAAGACGGACCTTATAAACAAGTACTGGCCGAAATGAGGATGATAAATGGCTAAGATAAAACTGACAAAGAACGAGCAGAAGAAACAGAAGGACTCACTCAAGCAGTTCCAGCGCTATCTTCCGACACTCCAGCTCAAGAAGCAGCAGCTCCAGGTTGTCATAAGGCAGTCCGAGAGGGAGATCGAGAAGATAAGAGAGGAACAGAAAGAGCATGTCTCCTCCATTGACAGCTGGATAGCAGTCTACGGTGGAAACAGGGAGTTCCCGTCTTCCCGTTCGATTGGTAATCTTATTTCCATCAAGGAGATAAACATCACAAAGGGTAATGTCGCAGGTGTAACGGTTCCTGTCTTCAACTCTCTTGAGTTCAACGACATCGACTATGACCTGAGAGAGTACCCGCTGTGGGTTGATTCGGCGCTTGTCAGTCTGAGGGACAACGCGCGCTATGATGCCATCATCGCAGTCCTTGAGGAAAGAATCAGGATACTCAACCGCGAGCTGAGGACGACCACGCAGAGAGTCAATCTCTTCGAGAAGGTCAAGATTCCCCAGACGAAGGAGAATATCCGCGTGATAGGAATCTACCTCCAGGATCAGCAGGTAAGCGCTGTCGTGAGAGGCAAGATTGCGAAGAAGAAGATGGTGAGGGTAAGCTAGATATGATAACACCTATGAAGAAAATCACCATCCTGTCGTCAGAGAAGGACAGAATGAAGACTGTCACATCCCTCAGGCGCTTCGGCCTCGTGCATGTCGAGAACGTAGTACAGAAGACTGCGTCGGCTGCCGGACTCGAGAGCGAGGATGTCTCCCTGAACAAGGTTCTTTCTTTCCTTGACGGCTATAAGGACAAGAAGAATCCCGTAAGGCAGGAAGCTCTTTCCGACGATAAGGTAAGGACTCTGGTCTCATCTCTTCTTTCTCTCATGAACGAGGAGACGGCGCTGGGGGAGAAGAACAGGGCTCTCTCGGGTGAAATCGAGAGAGTGAAAGCTCTCGGCGACTTCGATCCCGATGAGATAAAGGCTCTCTCCGATAAGGGAATCGATCTTACATTCTGGTACGTCGGCAAGAAGGAGAAGGAAAAGCTCTCCGCTGACGAAAGCGTCAGGTTCATCAGCGTGAAGACCGAAGGCAAATCGGACTGCATCGCGCTTGTCAACAGCACGATGGCCCAGGGCATCGCCGCACAGAGAATAGTTCTTCCACAGAAGAGACTCTCTCTCCTCGAGAATGAACTCTTCATCAACAGGAAGAGAATCGATGAAATCGAGACTCTTTACCGCGACAGCGTGAAGTACACTGATTCCATGCGCTCTCTCATGAAGGAGAACGAGGAGGAGATATTCTTCCGCCGTGTCGGTGCAACTGTCAAGGAAGAGAGCTCTGTCTGCTACATCACGGGCTACATCCCTTCAGATGACACGTCCCGGTTCAAGACCTACTGCAGCGAGAACGGACTGGGATACATAATCGACGATCCGGGGGACGATGACAATCCTCCGACGCTGATGAAGCACAGGGGCTTCATAAAGTACGTCCAGCCTCTTTACGACGCACTCGGGCTTGTACAGGGCTACAGGGAGAAGGACATATCACTGTACTTCCTCGTATTCATGGCACTCTTCTTCGCCATGATTCTCGGGGACGCGGGATACGGACTATTACTTCTTCTCGGCGGAGTTGCACTCAACGTCAAGAGCAGGAAGTGTTCCGACATGAACGCTCTTCTCTACATCTTCAGCGGAGCAACTGTAGTCTGGGGTGCCCTGACCGGCACATGGTTCGGAAGCGAGATAATCCTCGAGAAGCTTTCCTTCCTGAAGATCTTCGTCATTCCGGAGCTGACGAACTTCCCCGAAATGTTCAATATGGACAGTACGGTCGTCCAGAACAACATGATGAGTTTCTGCTTCTCCCTCGGTGCAATCCACCTGGGACTTGCAAGAGCACTCTGCATTGTTGAGAAGATAAAGAACAAGGATATCTCCCTCCTTTCGGACTGCGGGTGGCTTCTGAACACGGTACTTCTGTACCTCCTGTCACTCTACCTCGTAGTCGATGCGGATGTACCGCTGGGTAAGATTGCTGCCGGAGTCGGCGTGGGCTTCGTCCTCGTCTGTCTCTTCGCATCATGCGAGCCCGGCAAGCCGCTGGGACAGGGGATAAAGGAATCTCTCGGTTCCTTCTTTACCAACTTCCTGGATACGATCTCATGTTTCTCCAACGTGATGAGCTACATAAGACTCTTCGCTGTAGGACTTGCCTCCCTTGCCATTGCACAGTCGTTCAACGGCATGGCGGAAGGAGTGATGAGCGGTTTCACTATTCCTCTCGGAATCCTGATACTCATCCTCGGGCATGCGGTAAACCTTGTAATGGGATTTTTGTCTATCATCGTTCACGGTGTCAGACTTAACATCATGGAATTCTCCGGACAGGTAGGTGTCGAATGGTCCGGATACAAATATGAACCCTTTTCACTCAAGGGCAACAACAATTGAAGAAACTCAAAGGAGTTAAAAAATGGATTACAGTTTCTTGATCTACATCGGTATGGCATGTGCTCTCTGCTTCTCGGCAGTAGGCTCTGGTTTCGGCGCAGTTAAGGCTTCCCTTGCAGCAGTAGGCGGATGGAAGAAGTGCTACATCAACGGCAAGCAGGACCCGTTCATCATGGTCGGTTTCGCAGGTGCACCTCTTACACAGACAATCTACGGCTTCCTTCTTTCGAACTTCATCTCTGCAAAGCTCGCAACTCCGACTTTCGCATACGGCATCATGAGCCTCTTCATCGGCGCTTTCGCAGGTGCGGTCATCGGTATTTCGGCTCTCTTCCAGGGAAAGGTCGCAGCTTCTTCAGCTGATGCTCTCGCAGAGACAGGAAAGGGTACTGCAAAGTACTTCATCGTCATCGGTATCATCGAGACAGTCGCTCTCTTCACGCTCGTGTTCAGCCTTCTCGTTCTCAACAACTGACCGGTGTCAGTTCTCTCATATAAGGCGGCATCTCTCCGGAGGTGCCCCTTTTCTTTGTATTACAACTTGTCGTAATCAGATCATGAAGTCATCAGCGCAGATTTCGTGTGATGATATTCGTGTAATAACATGATGCAGAGACAGATACAGATACAGGGATATGAATTTGAACTTGTCAGTGATGATGAAGAGGGAAATCTGTTGTCTCATTCCCCTCTCTTCCCGGTTGTCTGACATGCGGTGAAGTTGAAGATGAAGCTGTCGGAAATGCAGAAAAGGCCCTGAATCTCTGTCTGACGTACCGTTTCTCATGAGATTGCCCTGACAAGAGTGAAAATTCATCAACACAGCCTCCTTTCCAGGTGCAATAATATTGAAAACGAGGGAGGATGCGTATGTACATTCATCAGGTCTATATAACGGTTGACAATCTCACGAAGAGCATCGACTTCTATTCGTCGCTTCTGGGAGAAGAGGCGGTGAAGACCAAGAGCAGGGCGGAGTTTCCGTGCGGCCTTGTTCTTTTCACATCTTCCGGATGGAAGGAGGAGACGGGACTCCCGAAGGACTTCGAGACCGGACGCTCCCTCTGTTCCACTGCCGTCTTCGAGACAGACGAATACTACTCTGTAATGCAGAACATCGTCGATAAGGATCTCATCGGCAGGGTTCTCAACATAGACGAGGAGAAGCTGACTGTAGTCGACACCGACCTCAATATGGTCATAATCCGTAACAGCCACAGAAAACACGCCGAAGCGAGTGATGAGGCAGGAGAGGAAAAACCTGTTTCGGTTTATCCGCTGAGAGTCTGAAGACAATTGGAAAAATCAGTCCTTTCTGCTAGAGTAGAGAGCATGCTGAAGGACAATATTGACAACATAGATAAATACCTCTCCCTTGATGTATCTCTCTCGGGATTCAGAAGAAGCGAGATGGAGACGGCTGAAGAGTGTGATTCTTTCGTCGTCGACAGCTATAATACGACGCTCTTCCTCGTCGAAAAGGGAGAGGCGACGTTTGCACTCAGCTGGAGGGAGAACGAGAACAACAGGGAGGTTCTCGCCGTCATGAAGGCCGGGGAGGGGGAATTCGTGCTCTATCTTCCCGGAGAGCCTTTCACATTCAGAAAGAGCCCGGAGACCGTCATTAAGGTGTGGGGGAAGGTATGAACTCGAAGCGCAGCGCATTCGTAAGGGGACTTGAAATCGGAGGAAAGGCTCCTGTCAGGATACAGACCATGTATGACGATGTCATAAAGGGAATTGACCCTCAGACTGTCGTCGACAGAATATATTCCCTCTCGTCCCAGGGCTGTGACATAATACGCTTCAGCTACGTATCGTCACTCGACAGGGAGAACTTCACATACATCGTGAACCATTCCCCGATTCCTGTCGTTGCCGATATTCACTTCGACTACAGGATGGCGCTTGAAGCACTCGAGTGCGGTGCCGACAAGATAAGAATCAACCCGGGAAACATCGGCGACAAGTGGAAGACGAAGGAGATAGTCAATCGTGCGAAGGATCTCGGACGCTGTATAAGAATCGGACTCAACACGGGTTCTCTTCCGAAACACGATAAGAAAACAGACGAAGCAGAACTCATGGTAGACACGGCTCTCGAGTACATCTCCGACTTCGAAGCCTGGGGATTCGAAAACACCGTGGTATCCCTCAAGTCGAGTGACATCGACAAGACACTCAGATCCTACAGGCTCTTCAAGGAGAAGTCTGATTATCCGCTTCATCTCGGAGTGACCGAGGCGGGGAACGCCATCACGTCATCCGTGAGATCGACCTGGGCACTTGGAAATCTTCTGAGTGACCATATAGGGGACACGATAAGAATCTCGATAAACGGCTCCCTCGAGGATGAGGTGCTTGCCGCAAATGAGATTCTCCGCGCCCTCGGCCTCAAGAAGGGAGGCGTCAGACTTGTCGCATGTCCGCGCTGCGGCCGTCATACGTTCGACTCCGTCGGCTTCGTCGAAAAGGTGCAGCACCGCCTTCTCTCCCTCGACAGGGACATCACCGTTGCGGTGATGGGATGTTCCGTGAACGGACCGGGAGAGGCACACAGTGCAGACTATGCCGTCACCGGCAACGGACGCAAGGTCTTCATATACAAGGGAGGAGAGCTCTGGCGCACACTCGACAATCCTGATGATGCGGAGGACGCTCTCTTCGAGGCAATCGGAAAATGAACGACGAAATAATCATAAAGGGTGCCAGGGAGCACAACCTCAAGAACATAGACATTACACTCCCGAAGAACAGTCTCGTGGTAATATCGGGACTGTCCGGGTCGGGTAAGAGCAGTCTTGCCTTCGATACGATCTTCGCCGAAGGTCAGAGACGCTACATGGAGTCGCTTTCCTCGTATGCCAGGATGTTCCTGGGGCGTCTCGAGAAGCCGGACGTCGATTCGATCGAGGGGCTGAGCCCGGCAATCGCGATAGAACAGAAGTCGACGAACCGCAACCCGCGTTCGACTGTGGGAACCGTCACCGAAATCTACGACTACTACAGACTTCTCTGGGCGAGAATCGGAAAGATATACTGTCCAAGGTGCGGAAGGGAAATCGAGGAGGTCTCCGTCGACCAGATAATCGACTTCATATTCTCCCATCCCGAGAACGGGAAACTCATCATACTCTCTCCCGTTGCCCGCAACAGGAAGGGTGAATTCAAAGGCGTACTGGAAGACGCAGGGAAGTCGGGTTACCTCAAAGCCGAAATAGACGGGAAGATGTTCTCTCTCGACGAGGAGCTTCCGTCCCTCGAGAAGAACATAAAGCACAATGTCTCCATCGTCGTCGACAGGGTGAAGAATTCGAGAAGCGCGAGAACGAGAATCAGCGAAGCCGTGGAGAAGGCCGCGGAGATGAGCGGCGGTCTCATCGAAGTGAACTTCCTCGACGAGGGAAAGAGAGAGCTTTACAACGAGAAGAACAGCTGTCCGGACTGCGGTATAGCAATTCCCGATCCCGAACCCCGGCTCTTCTCTTTCAATTCTCCTCTCGGAGCATGCCCCGACTGCAACGGACTGGGATACAATGAGGAATTCGATGTTGACAAGATTATCCCTGACAGAAGCCTCAGTTACATGCAGGGTGCCATCGCGACACATTCGCCGACTGCGAAGACATACAGAAGCGGACTCGAGGCGCTGTTCAGGCATTACAACTTCGACTTCGACACTCCGTTCTGCGACCTCCCGGAATGGTTCATGGACATAATGCTCTACGGCGGCGGAGACAAGCTTGACTACTCGTACACGGCTTCTTCCTCAACGGGAAAGACCTACGTCCAGCATAAGGAATACGAGGGAATCATCCCCGAACTCACAAGGCGCAGGAAGATGACGGAAAGCATGGGCATGATGACCTTCTACGATCAGTACATGAGCGAGAGGACATGTACCACCTGTCACGGCGACAGGCTCAAGAAGGAGGCACTCTCCGTCAAGATAAAGGGACTCAACATAATCGACGCGACGAAGATGAGCGTGAGACAGTCAATCGACTGGTTCAACTCTCTCGAGTTAACAGAGAACGAGAAGACAATATCGAGTCAGATACTCAAGGAGATAATGTCACGACTCAGGTTCCTCGACGAGGTCGGACTGGGATATCTCACACTCTTCAGATATGCCCAGACCCTCTCCGGAGGCGAGAGTCAGCGCATCAGACTTGCTACTCAGATCGGCTCTGCCTTATCAGGAGTTCTCTACGTCCTCGACGAGCCCTCGATAGGACTTCATCAGAGAGACAACCAGAAACTCATCGATACCCTCAAGCGCCTGAGAGATCTCGGCAACACCGTTCTTGTCGTCGAGCATGACGAGGACACGATCCGCGAGGCGGACTATGTCGTCGACATGGGACCCGGAGCAGGGGAAAACGGCGGAAAGGTAACAGCAAAGGGAACACCGGCTGAAATCGAAGCAAATCCCGACTCGATTACAGGAGATTTCCTCTCGGGAAGGCTGACCATCGATGTTCCTTCAAGGAGAAGAGAGGGAAACGGAAAGGCGATCACGATAACCGGCTGCAGGAAGAACAACCTGAAGAACATCGATGTCACGCTTCCTCTCGGAAAGTTCATCTGTATTACCGGTGTCTCCGGATCCGGCAAATCGACATTCCTCAATGAAATACTCCAGCCTGCGATAAAGCGCCGCCTCATGAGAAAGAAGGAGAAGAAGGACGGATACCGGACAATCTCGGGACTCGAGAACATCGACAAGCTCGTTGCCATCGACCAGAGCCCGATCGGACGCACGCCGCGTTCGAACCCGGCCACATACATCGACCTCTTCACTCCCATAAGAGAGCTCTTCGCTTCCATGAACGAGGCGAAGGCCAGGGGATACACCTCCGGGCGTTTCTCCTTCAATGTTCCCGGAGGAAGATGCGAGAACTGCTCGGGTGACGGAACAATAAGAATCGAGATGCACTTTCTCTCCGACGTCTATGTCAAATGTGACGTTTGCAAGGGAAAGAGGTACAACAAGGAAACCCTTGCCGTGACCTACAGGGGAAAGAACATCAGCGAGGTTCTGGACATGACGGTCAGGGAAGCCTATGACTTCTTCCAGAACCATACGAAGATAAGGCGCAAGCTGCAGACCCTGATGGACGTCGGTCTTGACTACATAAAACTGGGACAGAGCGCGCTCACGCTCTCGGGTGGCGAAGCCCAGAGAGTGAAGCTTGCACTGGAACTGAGCAAGGTGCAGACGGGAAGGACCCTCTACATCCTGGACGAACCGACGACGGGACTGCACTTCGCGGATGTCAAGAAACTTCTTGAGGTCCTCTCGCGTCTTGTCGACCAGGGAAACACCGTGGTCGTCATCGAACACAACCTTGATGTCATAAAGGAAGCCGACTGGATAATCGATCTCGGCCCCGAAGGAGGGGACGGAGGGGGAACGATTGTTGCATCCGGAACGCCCGAAGAAGTTTGTCTTTCCTCCTCGAGCTTTACGGGATATTATCTAAGGAAGTATCTGAAAAAACAGTGAAAAAGAGAGCCGCCGCATTCATATTGATTTCCTTTCTCTTTCTTCTTCCCGTCTTCTCCATGAACGCGGAGACCATTTACCACGCTTCGGGAGACATTCTCATGTCGATGGCGGAAAGCCGCGGTCTCTCAACAGACGGAACGGAAAATGAAATCAGGAAAAGGCTCTATGATTACTACGGTTACGAGGAAGTTACGATAGTAGCGGATGATGCTTCCTCCGATGAAGACGGAAGCTACACCCTTGTCATACAGAATGCGGACAGTGTCTCCTCGTCCGGAGGCCTCGTCACGCTGGAAGGCAACGTCAGGGTTGATTTCAACTTCTCCGACACCGCAGTCAAGACACTGACGGCATCGACAGTCATAGTCGACTCCTCGAAGTCTATACTGAGTGCAATCGGCGACGCGGTATATACCGACAGCGCCTCCGATGCCGCGATAAAGGAGATCAGTGCGGACATACTCACCGTAAAATGGGAGAAGATGGATATTCTTCTGACGGGAGGAAGCACCAGCACCGAAAGGGAGAACAGCGAGAAGAAGAAGGTCACGTTCTCGACCAGCGGAGAGAGACTGTCGTATCTGAGCGGGGGTGCTGTCATCTTCGACGAAGGCTACATAACCTCGAATCCGAAGACGGCCTATTCCTCGATTTCCGCTTCTTCGATCATGATTCTTCCGGGAGAGGACATGTTCCTTTCATCCGCGACATTCAATATTGGGCGTGTCCCGATCTTCTATCTTCCTTTCTTCTTCTTCCCGGGAAGCAGGATACTGGGTAATCCCTCCTTCGGTTTCTCCTCCGACAAGGGGGCGTTCGTCAACACGACCTTCGAACTCATCGGAAAATATCCCGATATAGAGAGCACTGACGAATCCTCATCGTTTTCGTCGCTTCTCAAGAGCACCGGGAGCAATGAAGGCGAAAGCGTCACCGGCTACTATTATTCCGAGAGCGGGGAGAAGAGCGCTCTCGAAAGCTTCTGCGAGAAGACATCGTCCTATCTCGTTCTCATGGCCGATGCATATAAAGGCGGGAGCAGTGCGACGCTTCTCAGGAATGGCGGCATGCATGTTGCCCTCAAGGGAGCCTTCAATCTTTTTGACAGAAAACTGAAGATTGCCTTCTCGGCAGGTCTTGCAACACCTCTGGAGGAGGGAGACAAAGCGCCCAGGTACTACGTCACGTCGTCGCTCTCCTTCTCGTCATGGGGATTCAACGCCGAGATGAAGGTCCCTCTCTATTCGGACCAGAGCGTCCTCTACCACTACGGAAACCGTCTCACCGGATTCTCCTACGGCCCGCTTCTTGGCGGAACTTCGAAGTTCCCGTCAGACTACTCGTCCTCGGGAATTACATCGTTCACACGTTCATTCTCGCTTACATATTCACTTCCGTCCTCGGTGAAGATACCCCTTGTCTCTTCATTCAGCATCAAGAATCTCTCCCTTGAGGCCGTCTATTCGCTTTCATCGTCATCCCGGAAGGCGCTGCTCTCTTCCTATTCGCTTCCGTCCTTCAGCATCTCGCTTTCCGGAGTTCTCCTGAGCCTCAGAACGGATGACAGTGACAAGGCTTCTTCATCGGGAGAGGAGAATACCGGGGAGAAAGAGACCCAGGAGCTGGAGGAGGACGAAGAGAAGGACATCCTTCTTGTCTCCCCCTATGCTGTCGCCGAAACAGAATCGGGTGCACAGAAGGAAAAGAGTGTGTCGCCGAGTGCATTCACTCTTTCATATAATCTCAGTGAAGACTTCTCTAACAGGATCAACAAGAATACTTCAACGGAGACGAACAAGGACGGTAAGATAGCTTCTACGTTCTACACCCGCTTCAATGCCGAAGGAAACATCTCCTCCGTCATGACTGTTTCCGATGTGTTCACCTCTTCTCTGAGCTATACGGACAGCTCTGATTTCGCGCTTCTCTCATCGACGAAGAAGCTTACATGGGAGCCTTTGAACACTCTCAGAATCACCGTGCCGTACATCGGTCTCGTGTACAACCTTTCATTCAAACCCTTCGAGTACAGCTCGGAAGAGAAGAGCACGGGAGAGAGAAGCATTCTCAGCGGCGCCGTCGAATTCACGAAGACTTACATAAAGAGTCACTCCGTCTCCCTTTCAAAGTCATTCTCCACGCTTCTTGGAACCTTCTCGGGTGACATCTCTTATATACTTCCTCCTCTGGACGGAAGCATAACGCCGTCCCTGAAGTGGAGCGGATGGGGGGTAAGCGCATCGCTTTCCTGGCTTTTCAGGGAGAAGGATAAGGGCTATTCAAGCGACAGACTCTCTCTTTCCGTCTCCTCCTCGCATAACTACGTCGTCTTCTCGTCCCAGTTCGCCTATCAGACGGCCGATTATGACAGGGATGATTTCTGGAAGCCTTTCTCCCTCACGTCCTCTCTGAGACTGAAAAGCTCCGACAGTAAATATTACATGGAGGGAAAGGTGAGCGGAAACGGCTCCACGGACGGCTTTGTCAGCCTTCTGACTGCAACACTGAAGCTTGACGAAGTGACGGCAGTCCTTACATTCAGGAACACGGACAGAAAGTTCGACCTTGATTCCGTAAACATAAGGACAAACCTTTCCACGAGATCCTTCCAGCTCTGGAAGGGGAGAATATACCTGGCCTTCTCGCTCGACAGCACGCTCTTCCTCTCACACAGTGACAGGAGCCGTTCATATTTCACGCTCTCTCCCTCACTGACGCTCTCCGTGGCGGAGTTCATCGACATAAAGCTCTCCGTAAAGAGCCAGAACAGCAAGCTGGGTTCATACTACAGCGATGGAAAGTTCTCCTTCTCCTCGATGTGGAAGGACCTTCTGAGAAGCGTCGATTTCTTCGGCAGCGGCAGATACAACACGAACTTTGTTCTTCAGTCCGTATCTCTTGATGTCGTTCACTACATGGAGGACTGGAACCTCAACTTCTCCTATTCGACGTCATTCCAGAAAAGCACCGTCGGAGGAAAGACCATCTATACACTTCAGCCGAGTTTCTCTGTATACTTGGCATGGAATACAATGCCTGATCTGAAGGTCCAGGAGAACTGGACGAAGGATTCGGAAGGCACCTGGACGAGGAAATAAGTGGCAGAGACATATATCTTCAATTCTGAGAACGCTGAACTGATATTGGGCCCCAATGACCGTAACCTGTCCTATCTTGAGCTTGTTCTCGGCTCCGATATAACGGTAAAGGGCAATACGCTCACACTATGGAAGAACAACAGCACATTCATCCCTCTCATGAAGGCTCTCGAAAAGGCCGCACTCGAACGCGGTGCGCTTGGAGAAGGGGAGATCTACATGGAGGCGCAGAGCGTCAAAAGCGAAATAGTGGAGGAGGACAGGGATAAAGACGGGGAGAAGGACAGGACAAAGGAGAATATCTCGGTACTCGGAAAGACGGTATGGCCGAAGACGAAGTTACAGAGAGAGTTCATATCGTCTCTCTTCTCCAGTCAGCTCGTATTCGCCTCTGGACCTGCCGGAACTGGCAAGACCTTTCTTTCCGTGGCATTCGCACTCGAGGAGATCTTCTCGGGAAGAAGAAACAAGATCATCCTTACCCGTCCCGTCGTCGAGGCGGGGGAGTCTCTGGGGTTCCTTCCGGGAGACCTTTCGCAGAAACTGAATCCTTACCTGAGGCCGCTCTATGATGCAATGGACAATCTTCTCAATCCCCAGCAGATAAAGCGCCTCGAAGAGAACGGGACGATAGAGATAGCACCTCTTGCATACATGAGGGGGCGCAGTCTCAACAACTCCGTCGTCATTCTCGATGAAGCCCAGAACACGACGAAGGGGCAGATGAGGATGTTCCTGACGCGCATCGGGGAATCGAGTACGGCGATAGTCAACGGTGACCCGACCCAGATAGACCTTCCCAGAAAAAGTGACAGCGGATTCACCGAAGCGATAAGAATACTGGATGGCATCGAAGGCATCTCTGTGGTAAGATTCACCCATCGGGACACGGTCAGATCGCGTCTTGTAAAGGAAATTGTCAGGGCTTATTCTCTGGAGGAGAACGATCAATGAGCAGGAAAGACAGCAAAAAGAGGGTCAACTTCAAGGCTTTTACGAAGGCGGGGCTTACCTCCTTCGTCATCCTCATGCTCTCGACCTTCCTCCTCGGTGCCTTAATCCCCGTTCTTCTTTCCTCGAACATGCTTTTCTCGATAAGGACGGAACGGGCCTACCAGGCCAACGAGCTCAGTGACGAGGATCTCATCTCCCCGATTTCTTTCTCGTACATCGACGAGGAGAATACGGAAGAAAAGAGAAGACAGGCCGCATCGGAAATCGCGCCGTACTTCACCTATTCATATACCGCCTCGATCACGATGAGCCGGAAGGCCCAGATGGCGTACGACTATCTTGTCTACGGCACCGAGATCACAGATGAATCCCTTTCCGTCATCAGCGGGCTTTTATTGAAGCTCAACGACCAGAGCGCCTATTCCTCTTATGCCGCGATAATACGGGAGACAGTCAATCACTTCATCAAGGAAGGTGTCTTTTCATATGAGGAGATAGCATACCTGATCGAGGAGAGGGAGACACGGCTCCATGTGAACGACTCGAGCGAACTGCCGTACACTTTCAGCGGTGTTACGAGGCTTGTCGACGACGTACTTACGGACAACGCAGCCTTCTCGTCAATATATCAGTGGCTTGTCACGAGCTATCCCGATACCGACAGCGTGGAACTCCAGGTCATAGCGGACGTAGCACGTGAAATCATACAGGCGAACATCTTCTACGACGAAGTCTATACGGAAAGCCAGAGAGAGAATGCCCGCAACATGGTGGAACCTGTCGTCATCAACATAGAGAAGGGTGACTACATCCTCAAGACTGATACACTCGTCACATCAGACCAGCTTAATACCCTTTCGATTCTGAACTCGAAGAGAGTCATAACGATGTCGTTCTTCTCGGCTCTCCCCAGAATCCTCATCGTCTTCTGTGTCCTTGCCGTCTGGTTCTACTATTCCGTCGGGCTCATCCAGTACGAATACAGGAAGGCCCAGTACACGATAATCTCCCTCTCGTTCATTCTCGCATCGCTTCTCGTCGGCTTCCTCTTCGCCTGGAAGATAATATCCTTCAACTTCTATTCGTTCGATGCTCTTCTTCCGTTCATGCTTGCCGGCATGATCGGCGTCTCGATAACCAACAGCATGCAGTACGGCATGTCGAACATCCTCGTACTCGGCGTCATGTACACACTCTGGCCGAGCTCGACATTCTCCTCGTTCTTCTATTATGTGCTCTCGGGCTTCGTCGTCTGTCTTCTTACGCTGAAGAACAAGGGCCGTTATGATACGATATCTTCATGCTTCAAGTCCTGCGGGATACTTGTCGTTATCACATTCTTCTTCTCGCTTCTCAATTCGACGAAGGTCCTGGAGATTCTCTTCTCCTGTTCGGCAGTCATTCTCAACTGCATCTTCGCGTTCATTCTCTATTCGGTATTCCTTCCGATGCTCGAGAAGATGTGCAACATCCCGACAAAGCAGCGTCTCATCGAACTGGCATTCACTGACAATGCCGTTCTCAAGCAGCTGAGCCAGGTGGCACAGGGAACCTACAACCATGTCAAGAACGTTGCAGACCTTGCCTACGGCGCGGCTCTTGCCATCGGCTGCAATGCCGAGCTGGCACTTGTCGGCGCAAGGTATCATGATATAGGAAAGATGGTACATCCCGAATACTTCGTGGAGAACCAGTCGGACAAGAACGCACACGACCAGATCTCATCCCAGCTTTCCCGTTCAATCATCAAGAGCCATGTCAGACTCGGAACCGAGAAGGGCAAGGACATAGGACTGCCAAGGGAAGTCATCGACATCATCGGAGAGCACCACGGCAACGACATAATAAGGTACTTCTACAACGAGGCCGTGAAGAATGCCGGAGAGAAGGACATCGTCGTCAAGGAGGACTTCATGTACGACGGCAATCCTCCTTCAACGAAGGAAAGCGCAATCGTCATGCTTGCAGACTGCGTAGAAGCCGCAACGAGAACCATCAAGAAGCCTAACCACCAGAAGTACGAGAAGTTCATCAACTCGATCGTCTCGGACAAGATTTCCCACGGTCAGCTTGATAATTCCGGTCTCACGATGACGGAACTCAAGACGATAAAGGAGGCTTTCATTACGCCTCTCATCGGACGTGACCACCACAGAATCAGCTACGACAACGACCCGTCGGATAAGGATTAAGGATATGTATACAATAGAACCCGAGGATTTTCCCCTCATCGATGAAGTAAAGAAGAATCTCGACTCCTTCCTCGCTCATTTCGGCGAGAAAAGGGACTTTTCAGTCACATTCGTCTCCGACGAAGAAATACAGGCCCTGAACAGGGAATACAGGAATATCGATTCGGCGACGGATATACTGACCTTCAGACTTGCTGACGGCGATGATGACTTTCCCATCTTTGATGAAGAGGAGAACACGGAGCTCGGCGACATCTTCATCTCCCTTGATTCATGCAAGCGCAATGCCGAAGAGTTCGGCGTCGATTGGAAGGACGAACTGAGGCGTCTTCTGCTGCACGGCCTCATGCACCTTCTAGGGTGGGACCACAGTACAAACGACTTCTCCACCGAACCCATGCTCATCGAGCAGGAGAAGATACTCAGTCAGATCAGGTGAAAACTCCTCTTTAAGCTCCCCGACCGGGAGCTTATTCAATATAAAGCGGCGTGAAGTATTATGACTGGTTTATTCCTAGTAGTGAAGAACTTATTCTGATTTACAATGACCTCTACATGTACAAGCTGATTTCGCTTGGATCTGATTCTTACTGGTCTAGTACGGAATACAGCATAATAAGCATGCGTTCTTTGAATACTAGTACAGGCAAAGACTTTCTAGAACCTCGTGGTAAGCCGCATCTGATCAGAGCAGTCAGAGCGTTCAAATAGGAAATCGGAGCCGGAATCCGGATCCGGTTCTGGATGCAGAAGCTGAATGAAAAAGGGTAAGCAGACAGCTTTCAGCGCTCTCTGAAGAGCAGAGCGGATATGTTCTTTGCAACATAGTGCAACAGAGATATTGCAACGAGTGAAAAAATCTTGTTTTTTACTTTGATATCTCTTTCCCTTTATTGCAATTTTAAAAA